>NZ_JAQDBC010000003.1:0-161573 GCF_027681725.1 Caecibacter sp. AF58-12pH5A
AGATAAACGACGATATTGCGTTTCTTCAGGCTTTCCTTGTATTCTTTCCCTGTCATCATGATTAACATCTACTCCTTTTATGACGTACTTATTTTCACAAACTTACGATAACGACACGTATTATTCATATATGTGAATGGTGTCGTATATACGAATTACACGTTAATTATACGTGCTTCCTGGGCGAGCGTCAATACATTTACCCGTTTTTCCCAGGGTACTTTAAAAAATAGCAAAGCACAAGAATTCTCCATGTAAAAAACGCATGATTAAACACTTTGTTTTGCTATTCAATTATAATACAGGCGGCGCTTTTTGTCACGAATCTGCACTGCAACGGTATATTATGTGAAAATAAGTGCAAAGGGCCGGCAGGTCCTTTGCACTTATAAACAGGTCATTACCTATATCTGATTATACTCAGCCTTTGGCAAAGCCATCAGCAGCTTCTTTAAAGCGTTCGTAGAGCTGGCCAATGTCGGAAGAGAAGGAAACGTACTGAACGCCACGGTTCTTCCATTCTACGGCCGTAGCTACGTCATCGCAGAAGAAGCCAACAGCTACGCCTACTTCTTTGGCCTGACGCATGATTTCTTCCATCTGGGCGATAACCTTCGGATGATTTACCTGGCCCGGAATACCCAAGGAGGCAGAAAGGTCATACGGTCCTACAAAGAGGACATCGAAGCCTTTTACCTGCAGGATATCCGGCAATGCCTGTACGCCATCTTGGCCTTCTACCTGGAGGATTACTGCCGTTTCATCGTTGGCTTTACCGAAGAAATCAGCTTTATCGATAGAGCCATATTTACCGGCACGGACATAGCGGTTGCAGCCACGGCTGCCGAAGGGAGCGAATTTTGCTGCGCTGACAGCGATTTCAGCTGCTTCCTTGGAGCCAATGTTAGGAATCTGTACGCCGTCGGCGCCGAGATCCAGTGCTTTGTCGATCAGTTCCGGATTGCCTTCATAGACACGGACGATGGACGGAATGTTAGCCAGTTTGCACGCTCTGATCATGTTCAGCGTACTTTCTACAGGAATTTCGCCATGTTCGTTATCGATGATGCAGAAGTCAAAGCCAGCCATGCCGGCTACTTCAGCAACGGCAGGGTAATTCATATTGATGAAAGGCCCAAATAACTTTTCACCTTTTTTCAAACGTTCTTTAAAAATACTCATGTGAAAAAACCTCCCGAAAAAAAGTCACATACCGTCTTTAGCGCTACAACCTATTAGGTGTAATTGCAAACACGGGCAATGGCCATTTCCGTATAGCCCAGGGATTCAGCCTTCGACTGTTTGCCGTTGACAACTTCCATGGTCATAGCCAGGAGTTCGTCGCCCTGTTCGCCCAAGGTCTTCTTGCCGTAAATAACCGGGCTGGCGTCGTAGTCGATGTTGTCTTCCATGTTTTTGAAGGTCAGTTTGTTGCCAGTGATCTTAATAACCGGAACGAGCGGATTGCCTGTCGGTGTACCACGGCCTGTGGAGAAGACGACTACCTGGCAGCCACCGGCTACCATGCCGGCAACGGAGGACGGGTCGTTCCCCGGGGTATCCATGATAACCAAACCGGTCGTATCGATCTGTTTGCCATAGTCATAGACGGCTTCGATCGTACGATGGCCGCCCTTATGGATGCAGCCCAAGGATTTTTCTTCCAGTGTCGTCAGACCGCCGGCTTTGTTACCCGGGCTCGGGTTGCCTTCGCGGACTTCTTCACCGACCAGGCGCAGTGCGTCTTCATAGCGGTGTACGATACCGAGGATCTGTTTCTTGACTTCTTCGTTTTTACCACGGCGGGCCAGAATGTGTTCGGCACCGATGAATTCTGTCGTTTCGCTCAAGATGGACGTAGCGCCCAGGTCTACGAGGCGATCGCTCAGTTCACCGATGGTCGGGTTGGCAGCCAGGCCGGAAGTCGGGTCGGAACCACCGCATTCGGTGCCGACGATCAGTTTGCTCATGTCGCATTCTTCACGGCGCATCATGCTGGCTTCCTGTACCATTTCTTTGGCATAACGGACGGCTTTGTCGATGGCTTTCAGCGTGCCGCCTTCTTCCTGGATGATAACCTGTTTCAGCGGTTTGTTTGTCCGTTCCTGAATGGCTTTTACAACCAGGTCCATCTGACAGTTTTCGCAGCCCAGCGATACGACAACCGTGCCGTATACGTTCGGGTTAGCAGCGTAGCCTGCTTCGACGTCCATAGTCAGCTGCTGATCAGGCGGTACCTGGGAGCAGCCGTTCTGGTTATTGAAAGTTACAGCTCCGTTAACCTGCGAAGCAATGATTCTCGTCGTATCGGAAGCGCAAACGCTAGCCGGCAGGATCAAAACGTAATTACGTACACCTACGCGTCCATCCGGACGTTTATATCCCCAAAAGTTCATTGTCAGTTCCTCCTCTTAGCCTAAATTTTCACGTACAGCTTTGACGTTGTGTTCATGTACGTGTTCACCCTGCTTGATTTCACGGGCAGCATGGCCAATGTGTTCGCCATATTTGACAACCGGTTCATCTGCAGGAATATCTTTAATTGCGATCTTGTGGTAAATCTGAACATCTTCAATGGCTGTGAATGTGACTGTCTTCTTGTCCATATCGACGTAAGAAACGGTATCACCTTTCTTTACCGGTTCGATAACAACAGCAACGTTGTCTTTGCCGTCGATGATCATGGCATTAATCATAGCTATGAGACCTCTCTTTCTGTACATTAAGTAATTTTATATAGTGCAATCAGACACAATCTAAGGGAAAATACATATAAAATTACGTTTTTTCCCATATCCGTTTGCATATAAGACCTATTGTGTATATACAACCTTTACTTTTTCATTATAGGATTACCATACTAAAATGTCAAACCCCAATTCTTATCTTTTTCATGAGAAAAAGACATCCTTAGGAGATGCTCATTACGCCCGATAATTCCCATAATAATGGGTTTTATGATACAATACAAGGAAAACAGATACCCCACAAGGAGGCCTATCATGCTCATCAATGTTCCTAAAATTACGCTGCTCCAGACGACGCCTACGCCGTTACAATATTTACCCGGTTTATCACAAACGGTACTACGTGAAATGTATATCAAGCGGGACGATCTGACGCCCCTCGGCGGCGGTGGCAATAAGCTGCGCAAGCTGGAATACCTAATTGGCGAAGCCCAGGTCAGCGAAGCGACGACGATCATTACCGTCGGTGGCGTACAGTCCAACCACGCCCGCCTGACAGCCGCTGCAGCAGCCAAGTTCGGCTTGCACTGCATCATCATCTGCCTCGGTGCCGACCCGGGCGAAGTAAGCGCCAATTTGCTCCTCGACGGCATCTTCGGTGCCCGTGTCATCATCAAACAGGACGACGGCCGGGATGCAGACGTACAACTGGCAGAGGCCGTCGAACAGGTCACGCAGGAAGAAGAAAAGAAAGGGGAAACGGTATATTATATCCCCTATGGCGGCAGCAACGCCTTAGGCATGCTCGGTTATTTTGACTGTGCTGCCGAACTCGATGCCCAGGCCAAGGCCGCCCATCTGGGCCGGGCTACGGTCTACACGGCCGTTGGCAGCATGGGTACCTTTATGGGCCTCTATTGCGGCTTAAAGGCCATCAAATCGACACTAAAGCTGACGGGCATTGCCGTCCTGCCCTTTGAAAAGAAGGAAAAAGAACGGCTGGCCGCGTATTTCCAGGAAGTAAAGGACCTGTACGGGTTCGATTTTGACGACAGCGACATGCATATCGAAACGGGCTATGTCCGGGCCGGCTACAATGAACCGGATGCCGCCGTGCGCCAGGCGATTTACACTATGGCCCGCCAGGAAGGGCTGCTTCTCGATCCCTGCTATACAGGCAAGATGTTTGCCGCCGTCCTCGACATGATCAGGGAACGGAAAATCAAGATGCTGAACCCGGTTATTCTCCTCCACACAGGCGGCCTGCCCGGTCTCTATACGAAGGAACACCGGGAAGAGCTGGCCAAAGAAGTAGCCAGTCAAATTACGCTCCTTTAATGGTTACCAGGCGGCTACGGTACCATCGGCCCGCGGCTCTGTGGCGCCCATGAGGGTGCCTTCGTCGTTGCGCCAAATGATCTGGCCCCGGCCAAAGGGAATGGGGTCAGGCTGAATAGTCACTTCGTGGCCCCGGGCTTTCAGTCCTTCGACAATGGCAGCGGGCACACCCGGTTCGACCTCAATGCGCCGGCCGCCCAGCCACTGCCAGCGCGGTGCGTCCAAGGCAGCCTGGGGATTCAGATGGAAATCAAGCGTATTCATGAGCACCTGCAGCTGTCCTTGAGGCTGCATGAACGCGCCCATGACGCCAAAGGGGCCAATGGCCTGTCCGTTTTGGGATAAAAAGCCCGGAATGATCGTATGATACGATTTTTTCCGCGGTCCGACGCAGTTATCACTGTGCGGATTCAAGGTAAAGTTATGGCCCCGGTCGCTCAAGGCAATGCCATAGCCGGGAATGACAATGCCGGAGCCAAAGCCCGTGTAGTTGCTCTGTATGTACGAAACCATATTGCCTTCCCCGTCGGCCGTGCAGAGATACACCGTACCGCCACAATTGGGATCGACCGGCTTTGGCCGCAGGGCAGCCTGGCCTATTTCGCTGCGCCGTTTGGCAGCATACGCCTCAGAGAGCCAGTACTCTACAGAGGTCTGCATAAAGCGCGGGTCGGCAATATATTCCTTACCGTCTACAAAAGCCAGCTTCATGGCTTCGATTTGCCGGTGGAAGGTCTCTACGGAATCGCGCTGTGCAAAGTCCAGTCCCCGGGCTATGTTGAGTGCCATGAGGACGACGAGTCCGTGGCCGTTAGGCGGTATTTCCCAAACATCGTAGCCACGGTAGGACGTATGGATCGGTTCCACCCACTGGGGCTTATATTCCTTTAGGTCAGCCAGGCGCAGATAGCCGCCCGTCTTTTTTGCCCATGCGTCCATAGCCTCAGCCATTTCGCCTTCATAAAAATCACGGCACCGGCTCTGGGCGAGCAAACGCAGGGAGCGGGCATGATCCGGCAGCTTCAGGATCTGTCCGGCTTTGAGGGCCCTTCCTTGGGGATAAAAGGTGGAAAAAAGCCCTTGAAACGCTTCTTCTGTGCGATAGGGAGCAAAACTCGTCTCTCCTTCGGCAAACATGCACGCCAGATTGGGCATGACGGCATAACCCTCTGCTGCATAGGCAATCGCCGGTTCAAAGAGGTCGGCAAAGGGCAGCCTGCCAAAACGGCTATGCAGCTCCGCCCAGGCTGCCGGCGCCCCCGGTACCATAACGGGCGTCCAGCCGCGCAAGGGCATTTCCTTCAGGCCCCGGGCCTGTAAGGCTTCCCACGTCAGTCTTTCCGGTGACCAGCCGCTGCCGTTCAGGCCGTAGAGCTTGCCACCCGTCCAGACTAAGGCGAAGGCATCACTGCCCAAGCCGTTACTCGTCGGTTCCAAAACCGTCAGGGCGATCGCCGTCGCCAGTGCGGCATCGATGGCATTGCCACCGCGCTTGAGCATGTCCAGGCCGGCCTGGGCTGCCAGAGTTTGGGACGTACACACCATACCGCGCCGGCTATAGACGACTTCCCGCCGCGACGGATAGGGATACTGCTGTGAATCAAAAGACAAGGTCATAAAAACACATCCTTTCGTCTCTTAGTATAGGTTTATCTTACCACATTCTCCAAGGCCGGTCAGCAGGCCTGGCCAGGCAACGCAAAAAAAACGCAGGCAGCCTCTTCCCTGCTCGCTGCTTTGCGTCTATAATGGTACAGTCTAAGTTTTTTATGCAGATCATGCCTGCAGCAACGTAGTAAAGGGGGAATTTTCATGAGTCGGTGTTTGTTAATTGTTAACCCGACAGCAGGCCGTGAACGCGCCAAATATTATAAACAGCCTTTGAAAGACCAGTTGGATACCATGTACGACGAAGTAGAAATGCGTATTACCAACGGCCCCGGGGATGCCACCGACTGGGCCCGCGAAGCCTCTCTCACAGGCTACGACGCCGTCTTTTGCATGGGCGGTGACGGCACGCTGAACGAAACGGTAAACGGTCTGGCCCAGGCTGGGCGCACGTCCCTCACCTTCGGTTTCGTTCCTTTGGGTACAGTCAATGATTTGGGCCGGGCCCTGCACATGCCCTTGCACCCGGAGGCAGCTATTGCCGGCTTAAAGAAGCCTCATTACCAGAAGGTCGATATTGGCCGCGTCAACGACCATTACTTTGTCAACACCATTGCCGCCGGCTTCATGCCAGAAGCTGTAGGTGCCGTTTCCATCGAGCAGAAAACACGCCTCGGTCCGCTGGCATATTTTCTCACAGGCTTAAAGGCCTTACAAAATCACGAAACGTACCTCTTCAAAATAGAGAGCGATAACGGCGTTTATATTTACCGCTCGCCCTTGATTGTCCTCATGCTGACCGATTCAGTCGGCAGTTTCCGCAATATTGCCCCGGCAGCCCAGGTAGACGACGGCAAGCTTTGGCTTGGAATTTTCAAGGATTTTACCTATCTCGATCTGTTGCGGGCCATACCGGAATTTATGGCCGGCACGCCGCTCAGTTCGGAATACATGAGCCTCACTACGGCGACGCACGTAAATATTACCTTAGTAGAAGGCAGTCTGACAACGAATATGGATGGTGACCAGGGTCCGGATTTTCCTCTCGATATCGAGGTCATTCCGTCCTTTCTCAACGTATGCGTCCCCTCCCAGCCCCACCACGCCATGAACTTCCTTCCCTATGGCAAGCCCCATTTGCCTAGTCCAAAAAAAATCATAAAAAAAATACCGCACGAATAATCGTGCGGTATTTTTATTTGATTAGTCTGCCGTATACGGAAGCAAAGCAATAGCTCTGGCACGTTTGATGGCGATGGTCAGCTTACGCTGATGTTTTGCGCAAACACCGGAAATGCGGCGCGGCAAAATTTTACCACGTTCCGTCGTGAAACGGCGGAGCTTTGCAACGTCTTTGTAATCGATCTGTTCAGCATGATCTACGCAGAAGCTGCATACTTTTCTTCTCGGTTTTCTCGAGCGATCTCTTCTCATTGTATATCCTCCTTATTAAAATGTAATAAGGGATGTGTTTGACTTTAGAACGGGATATCGTCATCGGGAGCGCTGGAGCCCATGCTGTCAAAGCCAGCTCCCGGTGCAGCTGCCTTCGGCTGCTGCGCGCCTGCCTGCGGTGCGCCATACGACGGTGCCTCAGGGCCATTGCCCTGGTGTTCCGAACCCATTGTCTGTGCTACAAAATTGGCTACGACTTCCGTTACGTACCGTTTCTGGCCGTCTGGCGTTTCATACGAACGCGTAGAATAACGGCCTTCTACGAAAACACGGCTGCCTTTGGCCAGGTTATTGCCACAGGTTTCTGCCAAATTTCCCCATGCAACACAAGGAACAAAATCAGTTATTTCCCGCGGTTCCTGAGCACCATACGGAATGTAGGTATTGGTGCACGCTACGGTGAATCTGGCCATAGCACGGCCAGTTTTCGTAAAACGGATTTCAGGATCACGAGCCAAATTACCTAATAATTGTACTGAATTCATACCTCTGCGCCTCCGTATTATTCTTCGATCTTAATAATTAAGTGTTTCAGGATAGGTTCCTGGATCTTCATAACACGGTCGATTTCTTTGATGACATCAGCTTCAGCATCAAAGTTAATCAATACATAGTAGCCGTCGGCCTGTTTCTTTACCGGGTAGGCTAAGTGGCGTTTGCCCCAGCGATCAACCTTTTCAATTTTGCCGCCGTTTTTCGTGATCAGGTTGCTGACAAATTCAGCGATCGGATCTACTTCCGCTTCTTCGAGCGGCTGTGCGATAAACATGACTTCGTACTTATTCACGAAATCACCTCCTCTTCTGGACTATGGCCCTTCTTCTCAAAAGGGCAAGGGTATGCTTAAAAAATCAAGCTCATTAATTATATCACAGCAAGACCTGCCTGGCAAGGGACTTTATGAGAAAATCCCTTGCCGCACGGTCCCTGAGAAACTTATTTAAAATAGGCTACGCCGGCAGCAAAGAGGGGCTGTAATTTATTGCCGCTGATATTTTCGAAAATATCGCTGTTGCTGAAACGTTCTGTATGAGCCATCTTACCGAGAACACGGCCATCCGGGCTGGTAATACCTTCGACAGCCATGATGGACTGGTTCGGGTTGTATTCGCTGTCGTTCGACGCATTGCCGCTGAGATCGACGTACTGCGTGGCGATCTGGCCTTTGGCAGCCAGTTCACGGATCTGTTCCGGTGTGGCAACGAAACGGCCTTCGCCGTGGGAAATGGCAATGGTGTGGACGTCGCCGGCTTTCATATTGCTGAACCACGGGCTCATGACGGAAACGACCTTCGTATTGACCATACGCGACAGGTGACGGCCAATCGTATTGTACGTCAAGGTCGGGCTGTCCGGACGCAAAGGCTGAATCTGGCCGTACGGCAGAAGGCCCAGTTTGATCAAGGCCTGGAAGCCGTTGCAAACACCGAGAGCCAGGCCATCGCGCTGGTACAGGAGGTCATTTAAGGCATCGCGCAGGGCCGGGCTGCGGAAGAGGGTAGCAATAAACTTGCCCGAGCCTTCCGGTTCGTCACCGGCACTGAAGCCGCCGGGGAACATGATGATCTGAGCCTTGGCAATGCGCTTGGCCATTTCAGCGATAGATTCGGCCAGCGCCTGCGGCGTTTCATTGCGCAGGACCATGATTTCTGCTGTAGCCCCGGCCCGTTCAAAGGCAGCTGCCGAATCGTATTCGCAGTTCGTGCCCGGGCAAACCGGGATAAAGACGTGCGGCTGGCCAAAGGACGTAGCCCGTTTGGGGCCGTACGTCGTATAAAGGGGCAGGGCCGGGTCGTCTGCCGCGCTTTCGCTCTTAATGGGGAAAATCTTATTGAGTGGTTCTTCCCAGGCGGCCTGCAGGTCAGCGAGGGAAAGGGTGACAGAGGCGGCCCGGATCGTTTCTTCTGCCGTTACGGTACCGATAAAGCGTACGTTTTCTGCCTCTGCCCAGAGGGCTGCCGTAGCCGCATCTGTTTCAGCAAGAATAGCACCATAGCGCAGGTCGAAGAGTTCCTGTGCCGTCACGTCGTCTGCCACAGCAAAGCCCAGGCGGTTACCAAAGGCCATCTGTGCCAGAGCTGCACCCATACCGCCCCGTCCCACAGCGTGCATAGCTTTTACTTTGCCATGCAATACTGCTGCGTGGAGGAAGTCGCAATGGCTGCGGAAGACGTCGAAATCAGGCATATCTTCCGTATTCCGGGGCAGATCAAAGAGAACGACAGCATCGCCGGCCGTCTTAAATTCCGGCGAAACGATGTGATTTGTCTTTTCCGGTACGATGGCAAAGGAAACGAGTGTCGGCGGTACGGTCAGGTTTTCAAAGGTACCGCTCATGCTGTCTTTACCGCCAATAGCGGCAATCTGCAATTCCTTTTGTGCCACATAGGCGCCGAGGAGGGCGCTGACCGGCTGGCCCCAGGCTTTTTCATTTGTGCCCAGGCTCTGGAAGAATTCCTGTAACGTCAGGTAAGCCTGACGGCGGTCGCCGCCGAGAGCTACTAATTTAGCGACAGACTGGATGACCGCGTAGAGAGCGCCGTGGAAGGGGCTCCAAACGGCGAGATCCGGATCGTAGCCGTGCGTAAAGATGCTGGCCGTCGTCGTCTTGCTGCCCGGTACGGGAATCTTGGCAACCATGCCTTCTACAGGTGTCTTCTGGTATTTGCCGCCAAAGGGCATGAGGACGGTCCGCGAGCCGATGGTGCTGTCAAAGCGTTCGGCCAGGCCCTGTTCAGAGGCAATATTGAGAGTGCTCATGGTGTGGAGCCACGTTTCTTTCAGGTCGGTCACGGCCGGGGCCTTGAAGAAATCTTTATTTTCCGGTGCTGTAACGACAGCCTTGCGCTGCTGTGTCACACCGTTCGTATCGAGGAAAGCCCGTGTCAGGTTGACGACGGTCTGATTGCGCCAATGCATAATCAGCCGTTTCGTATCCGTTGCTACGGCAACGATGGTAGCTTCCAGGTTTTCCTCGGCTGCGTATTTCATGAATTCGTCCACGTGTTCCGGTGCGACGACGACAGCCATGCGTTCCTGCGATTCGGAAATGGCCAGTTCTGTGCCATCCAGGCCTTCGTATTTCTTCGGTACCTTATCGAGGTCGATGTTGAGGCCGTCTGTCAATTCGCCAATGGCGACGGAAACACCGCCGGCACCGAAATCGTTGCAGCGTTTAATGAGCACCGTGACTTCATGGCGGCGGAAGAGGCGCTGGATTTTCCGTTCCGTCAGGGCATTGCCCTTCTGTACTTCTGCGCCACACGTTTCCAAGGATGATACGGTGTGCTTCTTGGAAGAGCCCGTAGCACCACCCATGCCGTCGCGGCCGGTTTTACCGCCCAAGAGGATGATGATATCGCCCGCTACGGGAGCTTCACGAATGACATTGCAGCGCGGTGCTGCGCCGAGGACGGCGCCGATTTCCATACGCTTGGCAATGAAACCCGGATGATAGTATTCTTTGACTTCACCTGTAGCCAGGCCGATCTGGTTACCATAGGAGCTGTAGCCCTTGGCAGCCCCTGTAGTCAGCGTGCGCTGCGGCAGCTTGCCAGGCAGCGTGTCCTGTACGGACTGGCGCGGATCACCGGCACCGGTAACGCGCATGGCCTGATAGACGTAAGAACGGCCGCTCAAGGGGTCGCGGATACAGCCGCCTAAGCAGGTAGCGGCACCACCAAAGGGTTCGATTTCTGTCGGGTGGTTATGGGTTTCGTTCTTAAAGAGAAGGAGCCATTCTTCTTCTTTGCCGTCTACATCGACGGGAATGATAATCGTGCACGCATTGATTTCTTCCGATGCGTCAAGATTTTCCAGCCTGCCTGCTGCTTTTAATTCTTTTACGGCAATAGTAGCCATATCCATGAGGGTCTGTGGCTTTTTACGCTGCAGCGCTGCCCGCGTTGTCTTATAGGCTTCATAGGCCCGCTGGATAGGCAGGGTATACGTTCCATCTTCGAAGGTCACATCTGTCAGTTCGGTCATGAAGGTCGTGTGGCGGCAATGATCGGACCAGTACGTATCGATTACGCGGATTTCCGTTACCGTCGGGTTGCGTTTTTCTTCATCCCGGAAGTAGGTCTGGCAGAACTTCAGGTCGTCAAAGCTCATGGCCAGGCCCATGCGGGCCGAGAGATCGCGCAGGTCCTGATCGCTGGCACTGTTGAAATCCGTCAGAACAGCTACGTCGTCCGGCTGTTCCCAGTCCAGGTCCAGGCTGGTTACCGGATCAAGCGATGCTTCCCGTGCTTCTACAGGGTTGATGCAGTAATGTTTGATAGCCTGCAGGTCCGCTGCGGATAAGGTGCCCGAAAGGACGATGACCTGAGCCGTACGGACCGCACTGTCGTTAGCCATGGTCAGCATCTGCAGGCACTGCATGGCCGAATCGGCACGCTGGTCATACTGGCCGGGCAGGTATTCAATGGCCAGTACCGTGTCATCTGCACGGGCCGGCAACTCATCATATACGGCATCGACAGGGGGTTCAGAGAAAATCATATTTTTAGCTGCTTCGAAAGCGGCATCATCCAGACCACCTACGTCATACCGATGAAAAATCTTAATATCGGTCAGACCGGAAATAAGCAGGTTTTTCTTCAAATCATTGAGCATCCGTTGTGCGTCCTGGGCAAACGGATCCTTTTTAGCAACATACAAACGGCGAATGGGTTGCATTCAATGAACCTCCTTAAAAGACAGATAATTAACAGTCATACAATTTTAGTATACCTGTTTTACCTGCAGAAGTAAACGAAAAATTACCTGTAAACCGCAAGAACAGGCGCTATAACAATAAGTATAAAAGAAAAAATCCGGTAAAAAAAGAAAGTTGACTTCATGCATAAAACGTATTAGACTGAAAGTATTAATTATTAGGAGGATCCCCATGGAAGAACTGAAAAACCGTATATTGCAGGATGGTTTAATCATCGACAACCGCATTCTGAAGGTTGATAATTTCCTGAATCAACAAATTGATCCTGCACTTGTACTCAACATGGGCCGCGAATTTGCCAAGCGCTTTGCAGACTGCCCTATTGACCGGATCGTGACGATTGAATCTTCAGGTATTGCCATCGCCTTGGCTGCATCCCTGGCCATGGGCAACCTGCCCGTCGTCTTTGCCCGTAAAAAGAAGTCCCTGCTCATGCAGGACGCCGTGTATACCGCTTCGATCTATTCGTATACAAAGGAAGAAACGTATGTGGCCAGTATCAGCAAATCCTACCTGCACGCCGGCGAACGCGTGCTGATTATCGATGACTTTCTGGCCAGCGGTGCCGCTGCTGTCGGTCTCGTAGATATCATTACCCAGGCAGGCTGTTCTCTCGCCGGTATTGGCATTGTCATCGAAAAATCCTTCCAGCCCGGCCGCAGCCGTTTGGAAGCCTTGGGCTATCGCGTAGAATCGCTGGCCCGCATTGCTGAATTCCGCGATAACAAACCGGTCTTTAAAGAGTAATAGTACGGGTATAATACATATAATAATAACTGCCTGCCTTCTTTGTAACCCTCAGGAGTTTTACTATGAGATCCCAATTTTTTGATGGTTTCGATTTTTCCGAATACAAATACAGCATCGTCGCCATAGAGCACGTGGACGAGCTTTTCAAGATTGAGAAGTATGGCCTGCACCCGGTCATTTACGATGAATCATGTCTGCGCGGTTACGCCTGTATTTTCGGCGTTACAGACGAAAAGAAGCTGGCCCTGCACAAGCTCTTCACCAACAACAACGGACGCCCGGCACCGGCCATTGACGGCGTCATGCCTACGGCCTTCCATTCCCCTGCTGGCGACCTGCGCTATGATCTGGAACATGAAATCCCCTATACGGGATCGATTCTGATTGCCCACGGCTTCATTCAGAAGTTCTTCGTTCCCTTTGGCTTTCAGATTCCCCATGCGTTTCGCAAGGTCTATGAGCTAACCTTTTACGAAGGCCTTTTCGTACACGTAGCCGACCGGTCGGACGAAGCGCGGCAGCTGCGCATTGAATACGAAGAGCCCATGCCGGCGGCAAAAAAAATGCAGCTCCGTGTAGCCCATTGGTTTAATAAACCGGAGGAATACGGTTTTGACGACGAAACCATTGCCCAGTACATGGACTTGAGCTATGATACAAAATATTTATTTTAACTACATGCTAAAAAGCGTTTGGGACTGATCCCAAACGCTTTTTTAGTGCCTGTAAGAGGCGCTTATTTTTCTGTTGCCAATACGGCCAGCGTGCCGGCAATGACTTTTGTAATATCAGCCACCGTATCGAGATCTACCGATTCATCGGCACTGTGGATGGCGTTGGTCGTCGGGCCGACGGAAACGATATCGAGATCGGGATTCATGGCGAAGAAATAGCCCGTTTCCAAACCGCCGTGGATCGCTTCTACACGCGGTGCATGTCCCAGTTCCTGTTCGTAGACCTTGGCCATAGCCGGTGTGAGGACGCTGTGTGTATTTTCGACCCAGGCCGGAGACGGCGCCGTAGCGGCAAAATCAAAGCCCGTAACGTCAGCAAAGACCGGCAGGGAAACGAAGAATTCCCGCAGCCGCGCGTCCGAAGAGGAACGGGGGAAATACTGAATCGTTACCATATCGTCGGCCAACTGAATGGTGCCGATATTGGCAGACAGGTCCGGCAATTCATGTAAATGACGGTTCATGGCAAAGACACCTGTATGGAGCAGGTTCAGAAGCTGTACGATAGCTTTCGTATCAGCCGGAGAAACGGTCTGTTCCGGAAAGGCTGCCGGTTCTGCCGTTAAGGAAATCGACGTCTCAATATCCGTATAGACCAGTTTGTGATCAGCAGCGCCTGCAGCCAATATGTCCTGTGCCTTTTCTACCTGGTCTGCAGGAAGGACGATGACAGCCTGGGCGTGGGACGGAATGGCATTGGCTGCATCGCCGCCGTCAAAGGCAGCAAGGGTATAGGCAATGCCTGCCTGGGCGAGACGCTGTAAGCCGATAGCAATCGCTTTAATAGCATTGCTCTTGCCTTCGTTGATCGTTTCGCCGGAATGACCGCCAATGAAGCCCGCCGCTTTCAGCACAAGGGCAGCCTGGCCGTCTGCCTTCTGCCGCGACAGCTGACGCGTAAAGGTAGCGTGGGAGCTGCCGGCCGAAGCGACACACAGGGCTTCGATTGATTCGGAGTCGATGTTGATGATGTAGCGTACATCCTGTACATGCGCCGGATCGAGATGGGTGGCACCGGTCATGCTCACTTCTTCATCGACCGTGAAGACCAGGCGCAGGGGCCCATGAACGATGGGCTGCTGGATGAGGAAGAGGGAAATGGCAATGGCCATGCCGTCGTCAGCGCCCAGGCTGGTACCATCGGCCGACAAGATATTGCCATCCCGTTTGAGGACGATTTCATCCGTAAGGGGATCATAGGTACGATCCGGTTTTGCTACACAGACCATATCCATATGGCCCTGAAGCATCGTCACGGGAGCTGCTTCATAACCCGGTGTTGCCGGAATATCGGCAATGACATTATAGACGCCATCCTGCTTGGCCGTAATGCCTAAGGCGGCCAAACGGCTGACGATATAATCACTGACCGCTTTTTCATGATACGATTTGCGGGGATGCTTTGCCAATCCGGCAAATTCCTGTAATACCCCTTCTATAATTGCTTTGTTTTCCATGGAAAAACCTCCTTCGTCTAGACGATTTTCTGTTTTTTATTATAACACGTATTCTTTTAACTGGCATTAGGCCGTATCACTTGTCTTACAGTCTATACTGCATAAAAAAATAAGTTTAAAGTGAATATAATCATCATACCCTATATTAATGTCATATATGACGAAAAGGAAAAAATAGAGTATACTGTGAATGGTAACAAATCTATGGTGCGTAGACATATCGTACCGGAATTTTTTATTTTAGGGAGGTCTGATTATGAAAAAATCCTCTAATCTGACTGCCACATACCCGACACTACCGGAATTGACCTTCCGCGGCATGTTCCTAGGCATGCTGATCACGGTCATTTTTACGGCATCCAACGTGTATCTGGGTCTGAAAGTCGGTTTGACGTTCTCCTCGTCCATTCCGGCCGCAGTCATCTCAATGGCCATCCTGCGTATGTTCAAGAATTCCAATATTTTGGAAAATAACATGGTTCAAACGCAGGCTTCCGCTGCTGGCACCTTGTCAGCCATTATCTTTATTCTGCCAGGTTTGCTCATGATCGGGTACTGGCAGGGATTTCCGTTCTGGCAAACCCTGCTCTTATGTGCCTGTGGCGGTTCTTTAGGCGTACTGTTTACGATTCCCTTACGCCGGGCAATGGTCGTCAACAGCGACCTGCCGTACCCTGAAGGCCGGGCAGCTGCAGAAATCTTAAAAGTCGGCAGCGAAATTCGTAAAGAAGAAGCAGAAGGCGAAGATACGTCCAAAAAGGAAACGGGCATGAAAGACATCGTTTTTGGTACAGTCCTGGCCGGTATTTTCAGCTTTTGCTCCAACGGCCTGCACATCGCTTCGTCTGAAGTCAGCCACTGGATTCATATCGGCAAAGCCGTTACCCAGATTCCGATGGGCTTTTCCATGGCTCTTCTCGGTGCCGGTTACCTCATCGGTATTACCAGCGGTATTGCCATCCTGTGTGGTACGCTCTTGGCCTGGGTCGTCTTTGTCCCCTACCTGACGTCGGTTATTTCCCCGGCTGATGGCCAGAGTGCCGCCGCCTTTGCGCATATGATCTGGGCACAAAAGGTTCGCTTTATCGGTGCCGGCTGTATCGGTATTGCCGCCATTTGGACACTGATCAAGCTGGCAAAACCGGTTGTCGATGGCATTAAAATGTCCATCGCCGCCATCCGTTCCAACGATACGGAAGAAAAACAGGCTCTCCACCATACGGATATTGATATGTCCCCGAAATCCGTCGGCATCGTTTTCCTGATCATCCTGGCCGGCCTGTTCGTTACGTTCTACACCTTTGTCAGCGCCGCTAACCTGCCCTTGTCGGTTACCATTACGTACATCGTCGTCGGCATTCTCGTCGCCGTACTCATGGGCTTCTTCGTAGCTGCAGCCTGTGGTTACATGGCCGGCTTAATCGGCACCTCGGCCAGCCCGATTTCCGGGATCGGTATCTTGGGCATCATCGTTTCGTCCCTGGTTGTCCTGGCTCTCAGCACGTCCTTTGGCGTCTTTTCTTTGCCCGGCGGCACTGAATTTGCCACAGCTCTGGCGATCTTCATCACCGCCGTTATCGTCAGCATCGCTGCTATTTCCAATGATAACCTGCAGGATTTAAAAACAGGCTATATCGTCGGTGCTACACCGTGGAAACAGCAGGTCGCTTTGATCCTCGGTTCCGTCATCGGTGCCTTTGCTATCGCACCGGTACTGAACCTCCTCTATCAGGCCTATGGTTTCACAGGCGCCCTGCCCCGCGCCGGCATGGATCCGTCTCAGGCACTGGCTGCCCCGCAGGCAACCTTGATGACAACCATCGCCCAGGGCATCTTCTCTTCCAGCCTGGACTGGAATTATATTCTCTTCGGTATCGGCATTGGCGTCGTCGTCATCATCATCGACGCCCTTCTTACGAGCCATACAACGGCTCTGGCCTTACCGCCTCTGGCTGTCGGCATGGGTATTTATCTGCCGCCAACACTGGAAATTCCCCTGGTTATCGGCTCTGTTATGGGCTGGCTCGTTCACCGTCATCTGCGTCAGCGTGCAGAACGCCGCAGCCCTGACCATGTAGAAGAAGACGTTGAAGCTTGTAATCATCGCGGCGTACTCCTCGCTTCCGGCCTGATCGTTGGCGAAAGCCTCGTCGGCGTTATCATCGCTTTGATCATCGTCGTTTCCGTTACTTCCGGCGGCAGCGAAAACCCGCTGGCTTTGGTCGGTAAAGACTTCGAATCCATCGCCGACGTGATTGGTCTCCTGGCCTTCGTCGGCACGATGTTCCTCTTTATCCGTCACATTATCATTACGAAGTTTACACCGGAAAAATAGGAACTCAGATAAATAAAAATGAGTGGAAGATTAAAATTTCATTAAAAATCACCAAAACAGGCACTAAATTAAAGGATTTAGTGCCTGTTTTTCTTGTATAATTATGTGTTTACTCCAGCCAAAAAATTTTAACCGCCAGGAAAAAGGTATCCTGCCGCATGACAGCCAGCCTGAATCCTAAGCGAAACGACAACTGGCTGCACAATATTTTGTCCTATAGTGAAAGCAAGCGGCAATATTCTTTCCCTATAGGCAGCAGAAAGGAGAACCTGTCGCCACTACCTGAGATGCGGAAGGCCAGGTTCTCCTGGCGGGGCAAAAACACGCTCCCCATGAGACTCAGGCAGCCGGGACTCCGCCCATTACGCCGCCGTATCTATGCCTGTGCACCCGCAGCACGTGCGTTTCAGACAGGCTGCCTGCCTTACGGCATGCCTGAATGATAGTCCTGCTGGCAGAGGCGTACACGTATCTTCCCTGCCGTAAGATCGTGCTAAACTACAAACACCTCCAGAACCAGGTTCTGGAGGTGTTTGTGCTTATAAATGCAAGAGTATATATCAATCGGCCTTGCGGCTCATGATATCTTCTTTTATGCTATTTTGCATCGTAGGCGTGAGCCATGCGTACATAGCCTTCGTACCGTTCTTTTGCATCTTCTTCGGTCTTTTCGAAGAGGGCTTCTGCCGTATCCGGGAAGGTCCGTTTCAGCGAAGAGTACCGTGTTTCGCCCATGAGGAATTCACGGAAGTTAGCCTTCGGTTCCTTCGAATCGAGGATAAACGGATTCTTACCCTGTTTCTTCAGATCCGGATTATATCTCCACAGATGCCAGTACCCGCATTCTACGGCACGTTTTTCTTCGAGCATGCTCTGGCCCTGACCAATCTTCAGGCCATGGTTGATGCACGGTGCATAGCCGATGATCAAGGACGGGCCGTTGTATGCTTCGGCTTCTTTCAGGGCTTTCATGAACTGGTTCTTATCGGCGCCCATAGCAACCTGAGCAACATAGACGTAACCATAGGTAGCTTCCATCATGCCCAAATCCTTCTTCTTCGTCTTCTTACCGGAAGCGGCGAACTTGGCAACAGCAGCCGTCGGCGTAGCTTTAGAGGACTGACCGCCCGTATTGGAGTATACTTCTGTATCGAATACGAGGACGTTGACGTCTTCGCCCTGAGCCAGGACGTGATCCAAACCGCCATAGCCGATATCGTAAGCCCAGCCGTCGCCGCCGAAGATCCACTGGCTGCGTTTAACGAGGAACTTCTTCAGGTTATAAACCTGTTCCAGTTCCGGTTTGCCGGCTTTTTCTGCTTCTAACAGAGCAATGATGGTATCCGAACGTTCGCGGGAGCCGTCGCCTTCCATCTTATGTTCTTTCCAGTCTTTGAAAGCTTCCTGGAGTTTCGGGCTGGCGACATCCATAGCGTCGTCAATGTATTTTTCGAGGAGGTTGCGTTCTGCTTTTTCAGCCAGGAACATACCGAAGCCATATTCTGCATTGTCTTCGAAGAGGGATGTAGACCAAGCCGGGCCGTGACCCTGACTGTTCTTCGTGTAACCGCAGTCCGGTGCACTGCCGCCCCAAACACTGGAGCAACCATGCGCATTGGCTACCATCATGCGATCGCCAAAGAGCTGCGTAACGACTTTACAATACGGTGTTTCAGCACAACCTGCGCAAGCGCCGGAGAATTCAAGCAGCGGCTGTTCGAACTGGCTGCCAATAACCGTGTTCTTGTCCATGGGGTTCTTCTTGGCCGGCAGGGCAATGACATAATCCCAGAGAGCTGCTTTGTATTCTTCGTCGTCGAACGGCGTCATAGTCAGAGCTTCTTTTGGGCAGACATGTGTACAGCTGCCGCAGCCCAGGCAGTCCATGACGGAAACGACGATATTGAACTTATAGCCAGGTGCCGCTTTGATTTCTTTATCCTGATAGCCTTCCGGTGCAGCGGCGGCTTCAGCTTCTGTCATCAGGAACGGACGGATAGCTGCATGCGGACATACGAAGGAGCACTGGTTACAACCGATACATTTTTCAGCATCCCAGCTCGGTACGAACATGGCAACGCCACGTTTTTCTTCTGCACACGTACCGGTCGGCCAACGGCCATCTTCAAATCCATTGTATGCACTAACCGGCAGGTCATCGCCTTCCAGGGCATTGACAGGAATAGCAAAATCTCTAAAGAACTGCGTATGGTGCGAAAGATCAACCGGTTCATCCTGTGCATCTGCCCAGGCAGCGGGAACGTCGATTTTAACGATAGCTTCGAGGCCCTTATCGATGGCGGCATTGTTCATGTCGACGATCTTCTGGCCTTTCTTGCCATAGGAATGTACGACCGATTCTTTCAGTTTATCAATAGCCAGATCAAGAGGAATAACTTCGGACAGTTTGAAGAAGGCCGACTGCATGATCATATTGATACGGCCGCCGAGGCCCAGATCCTGTGCAATACCGACGGCGTCGATAATATAGAAATCTACGTCGTTTTGGGCAATCGAGCGTTTTAAGCGGGCCGGTAATTTAGCATCCAGTTCTTCCGGTTTCCAAACCGTATTCAGAAGGAATGTACCACCCTTCTTAATACCGCGCAGGAGATCGAAGCCATGGACGTAGGACTGACGATGGCAGGCGATGAAATCAGCGCTGTTGATCAGATACGGCATCTTGATCGGCGTGTTGCCAAAACGCAGGTGGGATACAGTAACGCCGCCGGACTTCTTGGAGTCATAGGCAAAGTATGCCTGGGCATACATATCGGTATTATCGCCGATAATCTTGATAGCGCTCTTATTGGCACCTACTGTACCATCAGAACCGAAGCCCCAGAATTTGCAGGCTTTCAGGCCTTCGCCGCCCGTTTCGATACCCGGTACACGCGGCAGGGATTTATACGTAACATCATCGACAATACTGAGAGTAACGTCATTTTTCGGTTTATCTGCTTTCAGGTTTTCAAAGGCAGCTACGACGTCGCCCGGCAGGAATTCCTTCGAAGCAATACCATAACGGCCATGATATACCTTCGGTGCGTTATCGGCACAGGCATAGGTAGCGGCTACACTATGATAGAGCGGTTCGCCATTGGCGCCGGTTTCTTTCGTGCGGTCCAAAACGGCAATCTTCTTGACTGTCTTCGGCAGGGCGGCAATGAAATGTTTTTCCGACCACGGACGGAACATGTGAACATTGATACAGCCGACCTTTTCGCCCTTAGAAACGAGCAGCTTGACTGTTTCTTCAATGGTCTGTGCGCCCGAACCCATGGCTACGAGAACGTATTCAGCATCAGGAGCGCCGGTATAGTTAAACAAGTGGTATTCGCGGCCTGTAATTTCACTGATCTTCTTCATGTAGTCTTCGGCTACATCCGGTACACGGTCATAGAATTTATTCAGCGATTCACGATGCTGCATGAAGGTTTCAGCCGGTTCGCAGAAGGAAATAGCTTCCGGATTATCCGGATTCATGCCGCGGTCGCGGAAGGCCTGAACGGCATCCATGTCGAGCATTGGCCGCAGTTCATCATAAGGAATGACTTCAATCTTCTGAATTTCATGCGATGTACGGAAACCATCAAAGAAGTTCAGAATAGGAATGCGGCAGGAAATAGCTGTGGCATGAACAACAGCAGACAGGTCCATGACTTCCTGGACACTGGCTTCAGACATCATGCTGATGCCCGTACCACGCATGGCCATAGCGTCGTCATGACCGGCAAAAATGGTATACCCGTTCGTAGCAACCGTACGGGAAGCAACCTGGAATACGCCCGGCAGTAATTCGCTGGAAATTTTGAACATGTTCGAAAGCATGATCATCATGCCTTGCGACGATGTGAAGGTCGTCGTCAGGGCACCGGCGTTCAAGGCACCGTGCATCGCACCGGCAGCACCTTTTTCAGACTGCATTTCCTGTACCTGTACGGTCGTGCCAAACAGGTTTTTCCGTCCGTGTGCAGCCCATTCATCTACGTGTTCAGCCATTGGCGACGACGGGGTAATCGGGAAGATAGAAGCAATTTCCGTAAAAGCATACGATATGTACGCAGCCGCTTCGTTCCCATCCATTGTTTTAAAAACTTTTTCTGACATAATCAATTCACCTCTCCTGTAATTTATAAGCGTTTGAGCATACTATATGTACCACTCATTGATACTTTTATTGTATGCTAAAGATTATTTTTTCACAAGGAGTTTTAAATCATTTTGTTAAATATTATTTCTAATGTAAATTTAATAAAGGCGACAAAAGCCTTATATATCGCTTTTGTCGCCTATTTATAAACTGGCACTTTATTATGTACCAGTTTAGTACCACCGTCTTAAATAGTATACTTTTATTGTACATTATATCTTATTTTCACAATATTTCCCTGATTGGAATTTAGCGCCGCTCCCGCTGAAAGATTCTTTCTGTCAGCCAGGTCCACAACCAAGGCAGTCCCATAGCCAGCCAGCGCAGGCCTTTATTTCTTGCCGTCAGCTGCCAGCCTGCCAGGCCCAGGACCAGGCCGCCAACGATATCACTGACATAGTGAATGCCGCATACGATACGGGAGAAGCCAATGAGCAGGCTCCAGAGGATCAGGAACAGGCCGGCCAGTTTGGAACGATAAAATACAGCCAGACCGGCAGCAAAGGCATTCATCGTATGATTGCTGGGAAAAGAAGCATTGTCCTTATGGGCTACATACTGCCGGATATCCCTATGGGCTGCAAAGGGGCGCGGCCGCCGCCAAATACGGGCGATGACATAGGACATAAGGGAACTGCACAGGACAGAAAAGAGCGCCTCCAATAAAGACCGGCGGCGCTGTCGCTGCCCTTCTGCCCGGCCGGGCCGGAACCACTGGACTATACCATAGATGATATAGACCCAAAAACCGCCCCGGGCCAGCCAAATAGAACCAGTGCGCAGGCAGGAAGGTGCGCACAGGCTCTGTATTTTTTTACTGAGCCAATAATCCATACGCACTCCTTACGGCTGTATGAGCCGCTGCAAATCGGGAAAGATAGAAAGACTGCGTGCCAGAATGCCGTGCACGTAGGCAATAAAGATGCCGTAATTGGTAATGGCTACGCCCTGCCGGCTGGCCCGTTCCATACGGCTCTGTATTTCCCGTTCATTGAGCATGCAGCCACCACAATGGATGACCAAGACATAGGGCGTCAAATCCATGGGAAAATCGCGGCCCGATGACGTTTCCAGCACTAGGTCCCGGCCGGTAAATTCCGTTAGCCAGTGCGGGATTTTTACAGTACCGATATCTTCACACTGGCGGTGATGGGTGCAGCCTTCGGAAATAAGGACGCGGTCACCATCGCGCAGATTCTTCAAGGCAGCTACGCCCTGGACAGCCGTTGCCAAAAAGCCCTTATGACGTGCCATGAGAATAGAAAAGGACGTGAGCGGCACGCTCTCCGGCGTGTCGGCCGCTACGCGTTTAAAGGCCTGGCTGTCCGTTATGACCATTTTCGGCGGCCGGCCCAGCTTTTGCAGTGTCTCCTTAAGACCCGTCTCCTTAACGACGATGGCTGTACCATCGGCATCAAGGATATCCCGGATGGTCTGCTGTTGCGGCAGGATGAGCCGTCCCTTCGGAGCTGCCGAATCGACAGGCACGACGAGGACAAAGAAATCGCCCGGTTGTACCATATCGGCTACGATAGGCGCCGCCTCGGTGTCAGGCTTCAGGCGGGCCAGGCGTTCCTTGAGCTCTCCTATGCCCGTGCCGTGCAGGGCACTGACGTATATGACTGTATCCGGTACGGTTTCCGGTACAGCCGTAAGATCGCTCTTATTATAGACGAGCAAATACGGTACCTTCTTTTCGCCAATGAGCTGCAAAATATCACGGTCACTCTGCTGCAGCCCTTCTGTGGCATCGACGACCAAGACGGCAATATCTGTCTTGCCCAGGACCTGCCGTGTCCGTTCCACGCGCAGTTCCCCTAAAGCTCCCGTATCATCAATGCCCGGCGTGTCAATAATCATGACCGGCCCTAAGGGCAATAATTCCATAGCCTTATAGACGGGATCTGTCGTCGTTCCTTTCGTGTCCGAAACGATGGCCAGATTCTGGCCCGTAACAGCATTGACGACGCTGGACTTACCGGCATTACGGCGGCCAAAAAAGCCGATATGCACCCGTTCCCCTGATGGTGTATCATTCATCCCCATATCTATATACCCTCATTTCTCTATATACCCTATCGGTTAACAAATACGCGGCAGCAATTCACCACCTGGTGGCGGTAAAATCGTTTCGGCACCGATTTCCGTACGGATGGTGACCCGTTCGGCGTGCTCTGCTGTTACCGTGCCAATAATCGCTGCATTACCGGAATACGGTCCTTGCCGCAAGGCTGTGACAATGGCGTCCGCCTGTGCCTGCGGTGCAAAGACGACGAGCCGTCCTTCACAGGCCAGGTAGAGCGGTTCCAATCCCAGCATACCACAAACGCCACTGACAGCCGGTGCCACAGGAATAGCGGCACGGTCCAGGCGGATGCCAACGTGACTTTGGGCGGCAATTTCGTAAAGGACCGTACCGACACCGCCACGTGTCGCATCACGAATGACGTGGATATCCTGTGTGACGCCGAGCATGGATTTTACGGTGCCCCACAAAGGAGCGCAGTCACTGGTCACGTCGGCATCGATGCCGAACTGCTCGCGGCTCAGAAGGACGGTGCAGCCGTGGCGGCCAATATCGCCGGTCACGATGACGGCGTCGCCGGGCTTCGCTTCTGTGCCCGACAGGCGGACACCGGGCAGACGGCGGCCAATACCCGTCGTCGTAATAAAGAGGCGGTCTACCTGGCCCTTGCCGGCGACCTTCGTGTCACCGGCCACAATGCGCACGCCGGCTTCGGCCGCCGTTTTTTCCATAGCTGCGGCGTACCGTTCCAGGTCACTCATAGGCAGGCCTTCTTCAATGACAAACGCGCAGGCCAGATAAAGTGGCTGTGCCCCCATGCAGGACAGGTCATTGACGGTACCGCAAATACTCAATTTGCCGATGTTGCCACCGGGAAAATCAGACGGCGAAACGATGAAGCCATCGGTCGTAAAGGCCAGATCCTGGCCGCCCAGGGATAGAATAGCCGCATCATCGCCCGTAAATTCCGGGTTGGCAAAATGGGCCTTAAAGACCGAGTCAATCAGCTCGGCCGTCTGTTTACCGCCAGCTCCATGGGCCAGTGTAATGACATCACTCATAATGTAAGACCTCCATACTGATAATAGGCCGAGCAGGCCCCTTCACGGGATACCATGCAGGCGCCGACAGGGTGCTCAGGCGTACAAACCTTGCCGAAGAGCGGGCACTGCGGCGGCCGGCAATCACCGCGCAAAATATCGCCGCAGCGGCAGGCCGGATTACTGCGGCCGTCCATAGGCGGCACGGCAAATTTCACACGCGCATCGTACGCGGCAAACTCCGGCCGCAGGGTAAGCCCCGATTGGGGAATCACGCCGAGACCGCGCCATTCTGTATCGCACGCTTCCATGACCTGAGAGAGGAGCTTCTGGCCGCTCACGCTGCCCTCTGCCGTGACGACCCGGGGATAGCAGTTTTTGAAGAAGGGCTTGCCCTTAGGAAATTCTGTCAGAACGACGGCTAAGGCCGTCAGGAGTTCCCGCGCTGTAAAGCCCGTAACGACACCGGAAATACCGTCAGCCTTTAATTTCTCGCAAATCTCCGTGCCCATAATAGCCTGGACATGCCCCGGATACAAGAAGGCATCGGCACTATCCTTCAGGGCTTCATAGGCCTGGGGCATGGTCTTATTGGCCGTAAGCAGGCTGAAATTCGTCAACGCTTCAGCCTGTGCCTGCAAAACAGCCAGGCAGGCACCGGGCGTTGTCGTTTCAAAGCCAACCGACAAAAAGACGACTTCCTTATCTCTATGCGCTGCCGCATATGTTACGGCATCGAGCTGGGAATAGACGACCTGAACAGCCGCACCGCGGCTGCGGGCATCGGCCAGGCTTTGCGCCGACCCGGGCACGCGGATGAGATCGCCAAAGGTGCAAATAACAGCCCCTTTTTCTAAGGCCAAATAGATAGCTTCATCAATAAATCCGGGCGGCGTAACGCAGACCGGGCAGCCCGGGCCGGAAATAAGATCGACTGCCGGTGGCAGCAGCTGGCGGATGCCATAGCGGAAAATTTCGTGCGTATGGGTGCCGCAGACTTCCATGATTCTGATTTTTGGCCCGGCATAGGACGTAACGATATGGCGGGCCAGATCCTTTTTTTCTATAGCCATTAGAGCAAATCCTCCAAAATTTCGTCGCTTTCGTCTTCATCACTGGCCGTAATCTTGGCAATAGCTACGCCGGCGTGGACCATGACGTAATCTCCCGGATCCAGTTCATCCAGGAGAGAAGCTGAAACCTCCCGTTTGGCGCCTGATGCATCGACCAGGGCCATGCCCTTTTTAACCGCTACGACTCGTGCCGGTAAACCTACACACATAGTGATTCCTCCTTTAAGAAAATTCCGTTAGCCCTGTGCCTGCAAGGAAGCCGCTGCGTACACGGCCTGTCCCAAGACGAGGCCGCCGTCGTTGGCCGGCACGAGCTGATGCCGGAGTACGGAAAAGCCCGCCTGTTGCAGTTTTCTTTCACAAAGGGCCAGAAACAGACGATTTTGAAATACACCGCCGCTTACGGCAACGGTTTCTATATGGCTTTGCTGCCGCGCAGCCACGCAGGCTGCCGCACAAAGCGCTGCCAGGCGGTCATGAAAGAGCCAGGCCAGGTAGTCCGGGTCTTCATGAGCCAGCCGTTTTTTCAGGATCAGTTGAAAGAGCCTGTCTGACGGGATGTACGGTCCGGACCAGGCCGGTAATACGTCTGTGCCTGCCGGATTTGCCTTCTGCTGCCAACGGCGGGCTGCAAATTCCAGGCGCATAGCCGCCTCGCCTTCAAAGGTCGAAGCCCGGCAAAAGCCCAGGATAGCACTGACGGCATCGAAGAGGCGGCCCGTACTGGTAGAGCGGACACCATTCAGGTGCCGTTCGTACATAAAGCGCTGGGCTGCAAATTCTTGGTCCGTACATAAGCCTAAGGCCTGCACAATGGCTCCGGCTGCAGCAGGCTGGCAGGTCTGGATCAGAGCTGCAGCAATACGCCAGCCCTCGCGGGCTGCGGCATCACCGCCGTACTGGTCATAGGGCGTAAGGGACGTAACGCGCTGAAAGCTCCTATAATCAGCAATCAGTACTTCGCCTCCCCAGATTGAGCCATCCGTACCGTAACCGGTACCATCGCAAATGAGACCGATGGCCGGGCCGGGCACGTTATGTTCAGCCAGGCAGGCTAAGAGGTGGGCGTAATGATGCTGGACCGGTACGACTGGCAGGCCCAGGCTCTTCGCCAGGCGCGTCGTTTCGTAACGGGGATGGAGATCACAGGCTACGACCTGCGGTTTCGTTTCTAGCAGCCCTTCCATCCGTACCAGGCTTTCCCTTAAGGCCTCTTGCGTACGGATATCGGCCATATCGCCAATGTGGGGCGACAAGTAAAAGAGGCCGTCTTTCCCCAGACAAAAGGTATTCTTCAGTTCACCGCCTATGCCCAGGACGTGGCCCTTCATGCCTTCGAGCAGGTACGGCAACGGGGCATAGCCACGAGAGCGGCGGATCATATAGGGTGCGTCCTGATAAAACATCATAACCGAGTCATCAGCGCGCAGGCGGATATCCCGGTTATGGCTGAGAATCACATCACACATACCGGTCAGGGCCAGAATATCTTCATCTGTACGGCATAAGGGTGCGCCGGACGGGTTGGCACTGGTCATGACCAACGTTTGCGGAAAGTCCCGGCCATCGGGATAAGAAAAAAGCAGCAGATGCAAGGGCGTATAGGGCAGCATGACTCCCAAACAGGGATTATCCGGTGCTACCAAAGAGCTCACGGCCTGCCCCGGCCGTTTTTCCAAGAGGACAATAGGCTTTTGATGGCCGTCCAGAACGGTTTCTTCTGCCGTCGTCGTGACACAGTTCCGTCGCACTGTACTGAGATCCTTCATCATGACGGCAAAGGGCTTTACAGGCCGGTGTTTCAGTGCGCGCAGGCGGCCGACGGCGTCTTCGTTTGCAGCATCACAGCAGAAATGAAAACCGCCAATCCCCTTGATAGCCGCCAGGCCGCCGGCAGCAATGACGCGGCGCGTTTCTTTAATGGCTTCATGGCGCCGCTCGGGCCGGCCTAAGAGATAGACTTCAGGCCCGCAGTCGTTGCAGCACACGGGCTGGGCGTCGTAGCGACGCGTTTCGGCATGCGTATATTCTGCGTAGCACGCCGGGCACATGGGAAATTTCCCCATACTCGTCCGTTCCCTGTCATAAGGCATACCGTCCAGAATCGTCAGGCGCGGGCCGCAGGCCGTACAATTAATAAACGGATGAAGATAGCGGCGGTTCGCAGGATCAAAGAGTTCCTGCTTGCAGGCATCGCAAATAGCAATATCCGGCGAAACGAAGGTTTCGCCTGCCTCTTTGATACTTTCGATAATCTGGAAATCCTCATAGGGCGGCTGCGCTTCCTGATTCACGTCGATTTTCAGGATAGACGAGCGGGGCGGCGCTTCCTTAGACAGAGCCTGACAAAACGCTTGACACGCAGCCCCGTCACCTTGCACCTGTATTTCCACATACGAGCCTTTATTGCAGACAGACCCGCACAGACGAAAGCGCCGGGCCAGGCGGCTGACGAAAGGACGGAAACCGACGCCCTGGACGATACCGTAGACGCGAATAACCCACGTATCAGTCATAGACACAGCACCTCCCGGAAACGGCAAAGTGGGGCAGGTCAAAGAAGCTGCCGTGGAAATGGGGCAAGGCCCGCCGCAGAAATTCATCTGCTATGATAATATCAAAATGATCGTTATCGGCCAACTGAATAAAGTCATCTTCTTCCTTCAGGTGGCAGTCTCCGTCTTGAGCCAAATCAGCCTGTAAGAGGAACCACGTAGCAACCGTTACATCGGCCCCTTTGAGGTGACGGCGCACTTCATTCGCCAGGACCTGCTGATGGACAATGAGAATCCGTTTGCCCGTCACATCGTGCGGCAGCTTCTCTACGTTCGGCAAGACCGGATAGGCCACCTCATAGGGCGTGCCAAAGGCTTCCTCCAGATAGCGTGCCGCAGCCAGGCCCGCTGGGGCCAGGACGAGATTTTTTTCTGCCGCGCCGGCTGTTTCATAATCCGTCAGTCCGTGCGTACCAAAAATACGTACATCCTGCCAGCCTGTGTGCCGCAAGAATTCCTGTAAAAAGGTATACTCCGTACAGCCCGTATCGAGGGGCAGGGCTCCCAGGACGTTCAGGCGTCCTCTTTGCCGGGCCTGCTCTTTTCTAGCAAAGCGGCGGCAAAGTCCTTCATAGGCCATAGAAGCACCTGTATCATAGCGTTCTGTCCCCTTTGTTTCTATCGTGACGACAGGCAGGGACAAGCGCTTTTCTGCCAACCGCCGCAGGGCCTGATAATCCGTAGCAATGACGGCCGGCACAGGCGTGCCGATAATGGCTGCAAAAGGGGCCTCAATTTGTGCCGCTGCAGCGCACAGTTTATCTACCAGCCGGTCGTCGCGGCCGAGGATGGCGTCCATGTCACGCAGACCTGCGCTAAAGGCGGCACTAGGGGCACCGGTAAACCAGCGGGGCTCATCAAAGCCGCAAATGTTGCCGGCACAGCCGCCGGCGTCACACACGACGACGAGACCGCCCAAGCCGTACAGAACCGCTGCCGCACCGGACTGATCCGGCGCAAAAGGAGAAATATATTTCCATAACCCTCTCATGAAGACCTCCCGCTCAAGGCACGATCCAATGCTGAAAATAAAGCCCGTGTACCGGCGTAGCCAAAGGGCTGTACATCTTCATCCCAGGTAACGTGGGCACTGTGCGGATGATACCACGCCGCATCAGCGCCCAGGGTCAGATCGACAGCCCCTGTACTGCGGTCATAATAGAGCATAGAAGGACCTAAATTACAATAGATTTTCGTTTCCGGTACGAGTGCGGCCAGGGCCTTGATCCAGACGAAGTCCTGGGGCGTAACGTTCCCGTATATTTCCTTGACAGTCAGGCCTGCCCGGGCCAGGGTCAGGGCCAGCTCAAAGGCATTGCCGTTAAGCATTTCCCCTACCGCTACAGTCGTACCGTGCCAGCGCCCGCCTACGCGGCGTACGAGGTCTTCTGTCGCTTCCCGTTCTGCCCGGTCGTCGATAGTACCGCCCAAGGCCTGCGCCAGGGCCTGATACTGGCGACTGAGCCGGTCTGTCTCGTAAATACGGGTCAGTTCGATACTGGGAATGTGCAGATTTTTTTCGAAATCCTGTGCCGCCAGGCGGGCTTCCGGGTGCAGGACGAGATTAAAATTAGCCCGCGACAGCTGATGATAGTCTTCCATGGTCCGGCAGCGTCCAATTTCCCGCACGGTCTGAATGCCGAGCTGCTGCAAATACCCGTAGAGCTCGCAGTCATCCTGGAGGGGCGAGAAAAAGCCCAGAAGATTGGCTTCCCGCCGGTGACGCGGCTGGGGCTTTAAGAGAGAATAGACCATCTGCCGCACAGCCACCATAGGCGGCCGCCGGCCTTCCCGCGTCAGGGCATACATATAGCACGGTACGACCGGCAAGTGGACCCGGGCCTCCGCTTTACGGCAAACCCGTTCCATGTCTGTCCCTAAGAGAGCATCGACGCAGGTCAAACACAAGACGACAGCACTCGGTGCCTGGGGCAGCACGTCGAGGATCTCCTCAACGGCCCGGGGAATCTTATATAAATGCCGGCCTGTGACAATATCCGTTTCATCCAGTACATAGAAAAAGAAGCGATCTCCATAGCCGCCTTCGGCACTGAGGATAGTCGTATTACGGCCGCAGCAGCCTGGGCCGATGAGCAGCATGACCGAGCCGGGGATCGAAAGGCCGGCCCGTTTGACGCCAAAGCCACGGGCACCTGGCGAATTAAAGGCCAGTGCTGCCGGTGAATTATAAATGAGCTGCGTAGAAGAAAGCAATTCTGCCGGAATCTGGTCGCGTCCCCGTGCAGCCAGGGCGGCTGCAGAAATTGAGTAGGCCTGTTGTTTCGTCATCATATGCCAGTTCCTTTCCAAAAAAATTATTTCTCCTGCACCGGTAAGGGCGGGTAAATAGTCTTCGTGCTTACAGCCGGCAGCTGGCCGATCTTGCCGGCCAGGGTACTGATAATATCCTGAGGAGCGTCAATGATGATGCTGATGACCGATACGTGCCGTTCCTTGCAGGGAATCCCCATACGGCCGACAATATATTCACCATATTCATGTAATAGTGCATTGATCTGCGCCGTTGCTGTCCGGTCGCTGACAATAATACCTATCAAGGCCATTCTGGTTCCCATTCACGTATCCTCCCTATAAAAAAGACCTCTGGCATAACCGCACAGAGGTCTGTTGAAGCCGCATGTACGCCCGCCTTACCTGCGCAGTATTCACTTTGCAGAAAAAACGCTATGGCTTTTTTCCCGTTTGCCGTCAGACAGGTCTTTCGGCGCACGGGTACGGCCTTATTATAGCATAAATACAATCTTCGTGATACGGGCGGCCGGAAAAGTAATGGCCGGCTCTAGCCAGCAACGGGATACTCATGCTATGATAGGAATAGGAGATGATAGGTATGATTTGCAAAAAATGTGGCACCGAACTGCGCGACGGCGTGCGTATGTGCCCCATCTGCGGTACGCAGCAGGTCCAAGCTCCTACGCCTACACCGGGCACGGTAAATGACCCTAAAATATTCTCTAAAACGCGGGTCATCAGCTTTCTCATCGTACTCTGCTTTATCGTCCTTGGTTTATGGAAGGCCTTCGGCACCTGAAGACACGTCACAGAACGTGTCTTTTTTCTTAGGCTTCCGGGCCTGATAAAAAAACCGTATTGCCAGCCGGCAATACGGTTTTTTCTGTATGTACAGTCTATCTTAGTAGGACGTCTTGCTCGTGTTCGTCCAAATACCCATCTTTTCTGCTTCTTTAATGAGTTCTTCACGGAATTCCGGAGCGGCAATGTTGATCAGTGCTTCTGCACGCTGCCACGTAGACTTGCCCTTGAGGAGCGCTACGCCATATTCCGTAACGATGTAATGAACAGCCGAACGCGGTGTCGTAACGACAGAACCCGGCGTCAAGGTCGGACGAATGAGGGATTCCTTCGTACCATCTTTCAGGGTCCGTGTAGAATGTACGCAAATGAAGCCTTTACCGCCGCGGGAGAGGTATGCACCCTGGGCAAAGTCAAGAGCACCACCGGTACCGCTGATGTGACGGTAGCCTGCCGATTCAGCGCAGACCTGGCCGTAAAGGTCGAGGTTGATGCAGCTGTTGATGGAAACGAATTTATCGATGCTGGCTACGACGTTAATGTTGTTAACGTAATTAACCGGAGCATTGAAGACGATCTGGTTGTCATCAATGAAATCATACAGGCGCTGTGTACCGCCGGCAAAGGTGTAGATGATCTTGCCCTTATCGCGGTTTTTGTTGCCTGTAATCTTACCGGCTTCGTACAGTTCTACATACGGATCGACGAGCATTTCCGTATGGCCGCTCAAATCCTGAATATCCGATTCAGCCAGTTTATGACCGATGGCTGCAGGCAGGCCGCCGATGCCGAGCTGTAACGTACTGCCGTTTTCAATCATGGGCACGACAAAATCAGCGATTTTTTCATCGACCGGTGTAGCCGGCTTATTGGGAATAATCGGCATGGGATGGTTAGAACCTTCGACGATGTAATCTACATCGGCAATGTTCAATTCCGTTTCATAGCCCAGGGCCTTCGGCATATTTTTATTGACTTCAACGATAACCTTTTTAGACGCCCGCAGAACACCGCGTAAATCGGCTACCTGAGGACCTAAGTTGAAGTTGCCCCATTTATCCATTTCATGAACCTGGAGAATGGCTACATCAATATCTTCCCAGTATTTCGGCAGTTCATTGAAGAGGAGCGGCATAAACCAGCAGCGGCCGGCTTTATTCATTTTGCGGTCGAAGGCATTGAAATGGCCGGACATGAAGCGGACCTGGTCATTCGATTCCGTTTCCGTAAAGGTGAAATAATCTTCGTTCTTTACGATGGTTGCATTGACGATTTCAATCCCCTTCAGGCCATCGTTGTTAATGTGGTCAGCCAAGGCCTTATCCGTATCATACGGTGCAGAACAGCCCAGGCCATAGGATACGCGGTCACCGCTTTTGACAACAGCTGCCGCTTGTGCCGGTGTAACCAGTTTCTTCTGATATTCTTCTGCGATTTGTGAAAGTTTGTACATGCTCTTTCGTTGCCTCCTAAAGTAGTTTTATCGTGCTGACAAAACACAGCCGTTCATTCCTTTCCTGCCGGCCGTAGTCTGAACACGGTCGGCGGCCTGGCAGGAAGGCATGAAGCAAATAGTGAATATAAAATAGATATGTTACCTTTTTTATTATACTTAAATTGTGAAAAACAAGTCAAGATAAAACGCTTTATCTGGCAGTATTGTTCTCTATATCCTGTAATAGTGCCTATTTTTTAAGTACTATAATTCACATTATTTCTTGTCAATGGCCTGCTCGATGGTCTTCAAATCGTCGAGATCCACTTCTTTTAAGAGGGCCCGGAACTGTTTCAGCTGCTCTTCTACTTCCGGTGCCAGCTTGGGGAAGGACGGTTTGATGTAGCGCAGTGTATCGAGGACAATCTGGGCTACGACGTAACGCGTATACCATTTGTCATCAGCCGGTACGATATACCACGGTGCGTATTTGGTCGAAGTCGCCCCCAGGACTTCGCCATATATTTTTTGATAGCGGTCCCAGTATTTGCGTTCGTTAATATCAGCCATGGAGAACTTCCAATTTTTCTGCTTCGTGACGATCCGGTCGATGAGGCGTTTTTTCTGTTCATCCTTCGATACGTGCAGAAAGATCTTGATAAAGAGGAAACCATTTTCCGTCAAATACCGTTCCCAATCGCAAATCTGGCGATAGCGCTGGTCCCAAATATCATGGCTGATCAATTTTTTAGGCATGCCTTCGCTCTTAATGATATCATGAATTTGCGTAACGATGACGTCTTCATAATGGGAACGGTTGAAAATGGCAATTTCTCCGCGCCCCGGCAAGGCTTTATTGACACGCCACAGATAATCATGATCCTTTTCTTCAATACTCGGCTGTTTAAAACTGTGCACGTGTACGCCGGCAGGATTCATACTCGTAAAAACGTGCTTTACCGTGCCGTCTTTGCCGGCTGCATCCATGGCCTGCAGGACGACGACGATACCATAGTGATTATCAGCGCACAGCTTTTCCTGCCAATCGTTCATTTCTGCCAGCATCTTGGGCATTTCTTCATTCTTGACCTTCTTTTTGTCCAGTTGCTCCACATCGCAGCCTGTAGGAAACTTGGCCAGATCAATTTTTTCTCCCTCTTTTACGCGGTAGCGCGACGTATTCATACCAATCCCTCCTAGCAAATAAAAGTATTCTACAAATAGTTCCACCTCTATTATAGCAAATCCGTAATAGAAAATCCTAAAAAAAAGACTATGACCGGGAAATATCCCCGGCATAGTCTTTTATGCTATAAGGCTGTAGGTTTTATTCAGCGTGGAACTTATCTGTATTGGCTTTAAAGTGCTGATACAGGCTGACCGTATCTGTCTGCAAGGCCAGATACTGAACGCCTCTCTTCTTCCAGGCAATAGCCGATTCGATGCTGTCTACATAAAGGCCGATAGCAACGCCCTGTTCCTTACCCATAGCCAGAATCTTGTCGATCTGTTCGAGAACCTTCGGATGTTCCGTTTGTCCCGGAACGCCTAAGGATGCCGAAAGGTCATATGGCCCAATGAAAACGACGTCTGTGCCTTTTACTTTCAGGATTTCCGGCAGGTTATTGACGCCGTCCTGGCCTTCAACCTGAAGAACGACGATCGTCTTGGCATTGGATTCGCCAAAGAACTGGTCACTCGTCATGCGGCCATATTCACCAGCCTGGACAAAACGGTTGCAGCCCCGTTCGCCTTCCGGTGTAAATTTAGCGCCGTTAATCGCTTTCTGTGCTTCTGCAGCCGAACCGATTTCAGGAATTTCTACGCCGTCAGCGCCGCAATCGAGTACTTTGCCGATGAGCGTCGTATCGTTGGCATTGACGCGGAAAATAGCAGCCGTGCCGGCTAAGGCAGCAGCACGGGCTAAGTCAGCTGCATCTTCCACAGCAATTTCACCGTGTTCCCCATCGAGAATGACGAAATCATACCCGGCCATACCTGCGATCTGGCCAATAGCAGGGTTGTTCAATTCGATGAACGTACCGAGTACGGCTTCCCCATTTTGAATTTTTTCTTTAAACTTATTCATTCCAACCACTCCTTTTGAACTTTCTAACTAAAGATTATCATAACACTTTTTCATCATACGTAAAACGCAACTAAAATACCAATTTATCATACATGACAATCTTGCTATCTAAATAAAGTATACAAGTAGTACGATCCCTTTACACACGGCTGTTATTCCCTAGCAGTGCGGGCTACCGGACACTTTTACTTAATGTATTTACGAACAAATTTCTAGCATAATCTATTGTAGTTATGCTATAATTAAAAAAAATAGCAGAAAGACCTGAGGTCATTATGTCGGAACTAAAACTTACACCCATCAAACCAAGAGAAAACAGCAGAGAGTATGTCTTTCGCATGATGTACAGCAACATCATGTCCTTCCAGCTGGAACCGGGCACCAGCATTTCGGAACAAGACATTTCTTCACAGCTCCATATCAGTCGTACGCCTGTACGCGATGCTTTCGTCCGCTTGGCCCAGCTGCAGCTGCTGGACATTGTGCCCCAGCGCAAGACGACCGTATCCCGCATCCGCACAGAGCAAATCGATGACTCGTGCTTTATGCGCCAGGCCATTGAATGCATCATCATCCAGCAGGCCTGCAAGAATTTTCCCAAGACCCATTTAAAGCGGTTGGAAAACAATCTGGTCCGCCAGGAAAAAGCCGTCCTGGCCGTCGATAACAGTGCCCTCTTTAAGCTGGACGAAGCGCTGCATAAGACGATTTTTGAAGGCTGCCACCGGGCCCGCATTTGGGATTATTTGACGACGACCGATCCGAACTATTTGCGCACACGCGTCTTGATCACCCTTTCGGGAACGACACAAATGGAAATCGTCTATCAGCAGCACAGCCAGATTGTCGACGCCATCCGCAGACAAGACGCTGCCAATATCGTCGAGTTAATGTCCCAGCACATTGTCCGCGTCCTGCCCCTCGTCGAATCACTTAAAAAAATGTATCCTCATTATTTCGTATAAGCTGCTCAAACCTCCGCCTGCGCGGAGGTTTTCTTATGACCAAATCAGATGTATCCTCTGTATATCATACCGATTTGACAACATACCCTATATGTTGCCGCTGCAGTCGTTGACATACTCCCTGAGCTACTCCTATAATTTACAGTATAATTGGAATGCTAGGATACTATAGGAGGCGTAATAATTATGACCTGGAGAAGTGCTTCATTTATTGGCGACCCTGATAAGGGTGCCTTAGCCCGTGGTTTATACCGTTCTATGGGGTACAATGACGATAATTTTAAAAAACCCTTTATTGCCATTGTCAATACGTGGAATGATATCTGCCCTGGCCAGTATAACCTGAAACGCGTCGCTGAATACGTACGTGCCGGCATTGAAGAAAACGGCGGTACACCCTGTGAATTCGGCACCATTGGCGGCTGTGACGGCATCGCCCAAGGCCACGATGGCATGCATTACATTCTGCCGTCCCGTGAAATCATTACGGCCAGCATTGAAATCATGGTACAGGCCCATATGCTGGATGGCATGGTTCTTTTGGGCTCGTGCGACAAAATCGTACCGGCCATTCTCATGGCTGCAGCCCGCCTTAACCTGCCGGCTATCGTCGTAAACGGCGGCCCCATGTACCCGGGAAAACACAACGGGGAAGACATTGACGTCAATGAAACGGCCGTATATGCCGGTAAATTCCGTTCGGGAAAATGCAGCCGTGAAGAATTTGAAGAAGTAGAACGGGCTGCCTGTCCGACGCCGGGTTCGTGCCAGATGATCGGCACAGCCAACACCATGAGCTGCCTCGCCGAAGGCCTGGGCATGTCCCTTACGGGTTCTGCCATGATTCCGACGGTCGATAAGAAACGCATGGATGTAGCCCGTCAATCAGGCCGCCGCATTGTCGATCTGGTAAAAGAAGGGTTGCGCCCGCGCGATATCATTACACGGGAATCCATCGAAAACGCCGTACGCTTAGGCATGGCAATCGGCGGTTCGACGAACCTGATCATGCACATTCTGGCCATTGCTCATGAAGCCAAGGTGCCCTTTACCATCGATGACTATGAACAATTGAGCCGCTCTACACCGCAGATTGCCCGCCTCATGACGGCCAGCAAGTACGATATGGTAGATTTCTACGAAGCCGGCGCCGTGCCTGCCGTCATGCATGAAATTTTACCGCTCTTACATGGCAATGTCATGACCGTAACGGGAAAGACGATGGCAGAAAACCTGAAGGATGCCCGCATCCTGAGACCGGAAGTCATTCATCCCATTAGCGATCCCATTCGTCCCGACGGCGGTCTGGCCATTATCAAGGGCAATTTAGCACCGCTTTCCGGCGTTTGCAAACCTGCTGCTATTCCTTTGGAACATCATGTCTTCGAAGGACCTGCCAAGGTATATGATTGTGAAGAAGACCTGACGCAGGCCATTTATGATAATAAAATTGAAAAAGGCGATATTATCGTCGTCCGTTACGAAGGACCTAAAGGCGGTCCGGGCATGCGGGAAATGTTCACACCCTTAGAACTGCTCTTGGGCTACGGCTTGGCCGAAGACGTATTCCTGATTACAGACGGCCGCTTCTCCGGCTCGAATAAGGGCGGCTTCGTCGGTCACATTTCGCCGGAAGCAGCTGAAGGCGGTCCCTTAGCTATCGTCAAAAATGGCGACAAGATCCGCATCGATATTCCTAAGCGCCGCTTGGATCTCCTCGTGCCGCAAGAAGAAATCGACGCACGGCTTAAAGCCTGGACGGCACCGGAACCGAAGATCAAAGACGGCTATCTTTCCATCTATTCCCGTCTGGTCAAATCGGCCCATTATGGTGCTATCATCGAATAAGCACAAAGAAGCAAATAAAAAAAAAGACTGTGTGGCCTTTCGGTCACACAGTCTTTTTCATTAGCGAAGTTCTTTCCAGTCCTTTACGTAAGGGCCTGCCGGTTTACGTTCGTCAACCAGTCCTACCAGATAATCAATAGACGTTTCATAGAAACGTGCTAAAATAGCCAGCCTAGCAATCGAAATTTTTCGTTTTTCTGATTCATACAAACTGTAAGCAACCTGTGTGCAATGCAGCATGTCTGCAATCTCCTGCTGGGAACGTCTGGCTTCATACCGTAATTCTCTCAGTCTGCCGTATTCTTGCATAGGTCATCTCTCCTGTCATGGTGCAAAACCTGAGACGTAGTATATAAAATGCAGCTGCAGAAGCATCTGCGTTATATATCATTACTAAATATTTTTTCTACAACCATTATACCACGTTATACACCAAAATATATTGTTTATTGTGGAAAAATTTGTAATAATTACTATTTAATATAATGCACTATTAGATAATAGTTAAAAGTAATTATTTATTAAAAAATGTTATCCATTATCGTGCCAAAACCGCTGTATATAGGCAAGGAGCTCTGGCTGCACGTGTACATTGCCTGCACAAATATCGTCATTACCTACAATAGCAGGACGTTCTCCTACGTAATTAGTCACCCGGCCCTGGGCTTCTTCTACTAAAAGAATGCCCGCTGCCATATCCCAGGGCTTCAGATTTCGTTCAAAATAGCAGTCATAGCGTCCGGCTGCTACATAGGCCAAATCGAGACACGCGCTCCCCGAACGCCGGATGTCCAGACTGTGGCGGAATATTTCCTGCCAAAGGGCAAAGTTAGTCGCCGTATATTCCCGTTCATACGGTGAAGTACCGACAGCGACCAAGGAATCTTCCAATGAAGCCGTTTCTGTCACCTGAATTTTCCGGCCATTCAAAAAAGCTCCCTGACCGCGGACGGCCTGAAATAGTTCCTTGGTAAAAGGGTTATAAATGACACTGCTCATAATCTGCCTGTTTTCATAATAGGCCAGACTGACAGCAGAAAGGCCCAAATGGCGGATAAAGTTCTGCGTTCCGTCAATAGGGTCAAGAATCCAATACCGTCCCTCTATTTGGGGCTGCCCGTTTTTCTGTTCTTCTGCCAGCAGTACGACAGACGGATCTAATTCATGCAGATCCCGGCGCAGCTGTTCTTGTACGGCTACATCCATCTGGGTCACAAAATTAGCGCGTCCCTTCGCTGTAATCTCCAGCGCCTGCGTAGTGTCTGTCAGCAGCGCCCCGGCCCGTTGTACAAGGGCAGCCATTTCCTTTTCGTACATCAGCCTTTCTCCTTTTCTGCCTGTACCCGGACGGCTTCGATTTCCGCCAGGGACCAGCCTGTGGCCTGAGAAATGAGCTCCCTTTCGGCATGCAGCTGCAAGAGGTTGCCAATAATACGTTCAGCTTCATCCCGCGCACCTTCCTGCCAGCCTTCACTCCAGCCGGACTGCCAGGTACTCAACGGATCAGCAGATGCTTCAAAAACTTCATTCTTGTGTTCAAGCCGTTGCAATATCTGCAGTTCTTCTTCTGAGAACGCTGCATCATCATGCATGTAAACTGCCTCCTTTTATTCCATTTATAGCGTATTCCTTATTATCTCAAGGAATGGGTCAAGAGTAAATAGACAGTCTGTTATACGGGCCATTTTTTAGTAAATTTGTAATAATAAAGGAATAATTCCTGCCTCCTGAAGCCCTTCCAAACATTCCAAAATGCCTACAGCCCAGATGAACCAGAGGACATCAAAGGCAGCATGCCGGAACACTTTCGGGCTTACGGCGTAGGTTTTCGGTTCGTGATACAGGCGGAAATCCGGGAAAAAGCGGGGTACTTCCTGCACATAGGCAGTATAAGCAGAACCAAAATGACGCTGCAGCTTAGCTTCTTCCGAACGAATAATAAACGGGTAGACAATCATAAATACTACTAATAGGATACCTGTCAGGACGAGAGATTCTGTACATAGGCCAACGCCTATGCATCCCAAAAAGCTAAAGAAGTACAGGGGATTGCGGCAAACAGAATACGGCCCTTCCCGGACGAGGACAGAGTCCTTGTAGCCGGCAATATACTGGGCACACCACATACGGCCTACGGTTGCCACGCCTACGAGAATACAGCCGAGCATAAACAGAACTCCCGCAGCATAGGGAGCCGTCGTTTCCAATACTTTAGAAGAAAAAATAAAGAGCAAAATAAAGGCCAGGCCAAAGACCTGGGAAATACGTGTCCTATACCATGTCAAAAAATGCAGCATCATACATTCCTCCCTGAAGCCATCTGAGCGTAATATTGTTTACTATGTCCGTAGTATAGCAGGAGATAATAAATAAAATACCTGCCACACTTAAAGGAAAGATAAATAAGTATAAAGAAATTCTACTTTTTTTCATCTTTCCTCTTGCACAATGATCATAAAAGTTTTAGGATAAGTATAGTACCGTTCATGGGGATGTAGCTCAGCTGGGAGAGCGTGCGGTTCGCATCCGTAAGGTCGAGAGTTCAATCCTCTTCATCTCCACCATGAAAAAATCCTCTTGCTATAGGCAAGAGGATTTTTTTTGTTGTCGTACGGAATCCGATCAGGCAGCCAGCCGTTTGCGCAAGACTGCCGTAACGACCCGGTCAAATTGAGGCAGCCAGCAGTGATCCTTATGGCTGTAGGTCCGGATGACAATGCGGTCGGCAAACAAATAGAGGGAATTCGTATAAATGGCTTCGTTATCATCCCAGTCGCCATTGTAAACGTTGAGGATGCGTCCATCGAAATAATTGACAGGATTCATAAAATCAGGATCGCCCGGCCGCGTATGGGTATGCCCGGAAACCCAAAGACGCACTTGTGGCTGGTGCCGCAAAATATCTGCCAGTGCCTGAGCCGGCTGTGCTACATCCCGTTCACCTGGCCGTGACACACCTGCCGCATCAGGCAAGGCGGTACCCGCAAGCGGTGCATGACAGAAAATAATCGTCGGCGCGTCCCTGTTCTCTGTGAGGACCTGCTGCAGCCAGTGAAGCTGCTGCTGGGATAATTCAACTGCCGCCTGGCCGGTCGTCACATCCGGTGACAGGAAGATGAGGACATAGCCGTAGAGACGGCGCATATAATAGAGCGGGCCAAAGGTCCGCGTATACCGCTTCATATGAAGGATCCGGTCGAAGAGGCCAGCCGTCGTAAAATGACCGGCACCGTCCTTACTGTATAACAGCTCATGGTTGCCGGCGATAAAGGCTTTACGGCAGCGCAGGCCCCGGACAAAGGCTTTCACCGTTGCATATTCGGCCTGACTGCCATCGCGTTGCACCATATCGCCTGTAAAAACGGACAAATCGACATCGCGCCAACGGGAAATATCGTGCAGTGCATTTTCTTTCGTTGCCATTTTATTCATGTACGGTGCGCCGGAAATACAGGTCTTGCTGGGATAGTGAATATCGCTGAGGACCACGATACGCCGGTACGCACGGCCCGCCCGTTTACTCCTGACATCAGAAAATGACGGTGCGATTCCTAATACAGACTGCAATTTCTTAAACCATCCTGATTTTGCCATATGTATCCCTCCTGACCCATCCGGTGCCCCGGCAACACTTGCTTGTTTTCTATCTACAGCATAGCGGACAAATATATGAACATTTCTAATAGAGGGAAAAATCTTTGTAAAGTAAAAAAACGTGGCAGCAAGGGCCTGTACCACCATGCTGACCACGTTTTGTATGTTTTAATACCATTCATTAATATAGCATTTTGTCTGCGGAAAGAGGGCTTCCACAAGCTCAAGTCCCACATCAGACCCGCTCAATTTTTCCTGGAATACCAGGTCCTGTACAGCCATCGTCCCAAAGGCGAGGAGCGCCAGCGTACCGATGGGCATGGTAACTGCCGCTGCCGTTTCAGGCGGCAGCTTTTCGACGCTGCCTTCACCGTGCCAAACACTCAGGCGCCACGTACCCGTATTCCATTCAGCCAAGGGATCCGTAACAGAAAAGACGAGATTGCCGCTCACGTCTTTCGGATAGGGCAATTCTTCCAAGGCACCCTTGATATCGACAATGCGGCCTGTCATGAAGGGCATCGTTTCATGGCCCTGTTTCCCATCCGGATAAAAGCGGTAGGACTGATCGTGCAAGCCTTCATTCCATTGGAACGTATCGCCTTGGGAGCGGTGGTTATAAATATAATTCAAAAGGCCCTTCTTCCCCTTTGCCGTGGCGTACACGAATTCACCACTAACGATGGTCGGTTCGCCAAGCTGGTAAAAGAGATAGCCTACAGGACGGTCGCCGTCAAAGCAGACAGCAATATTTCCTTCAGCCAGCTGGGCTTCCATATGGGACCGCCAGCTCGCTTCTTCGTCACGCACGGCATAGCCAGAAAGATGACGCGTATAGGCTTCGTATACCGGAGCCAGGCATTGCCACTGGTCGGGACTCGTCAAAAAGCCATAATGAAGGCTTCTGTCCGTCAGGGGACGCAAGGCGTCCAAGGGCAGGGTTTCCTTCCATTGATGACAATAGAGCTCGTAGCCATAGGGCTGGTAAAAGCCGGCTTTGGAAGGCATGAGAATGTTGATGTAATGGCCACGCCGTTTCATTTCGCTGAGGGCAGCTTTCAGGAGTTTACCGCCGACACCGCCGCGCCGCGCTGCAGGATGCGTAGCCAGGCCGACGATATACGAGGTCTTGATTTCCCGTCCCCGCAGGCAGAGCGTGTAAGGATTCAAATGGGTCAGGCAGGCCATTTGTCCGTCCTGGAAGCCTAAGAGCACATTTTCCGGCTGGTAGAATTTCTTGAAATACCATTGAAAAAAGGGATGTTCCCGCGGTTCGAAACAATAGGCCCATAAGCTTTCTACTAATTCCCGGTCCTCTGCAGAGGCTAAACGAAATTCCATAGAAAAAACCCCTTTCCTAGAAAAAAAGTCTCCACAGGTACGGCCTGCGCCTGGCATAGTGCCGGCAGCCCAGCCGTGCCCGGGAGACGCTGTCTTTTATTTTTGACGCAAGGTGACATCAAACTTTTCTACATAATGATGCGGATTGTACGATTCTTTCGAGTGACGCAGGCCGGGAATCCCCATATCTTCTTCACGATTGATGTACGTCGTATGGCTCCAGGCGTGGACGACGAACTCGTGGTTAATGATCTGATAGAGACCGCGGATGGTAGGATCACTCTTTTCAAAGTGAATGATCGCCGTATCGTCATTGAGCATTTCCCCAATGGAAAAGGCTACGATCTTATTGTACATGCGGATGGCACCGCCAACAGCCTGTAAGGCATCCCAGTTATTAAATACCGTTTCAATGGCATGGCGTTCTCCCAGCAGTTCCTCATCACCTTCGCCATCTGTATCGTGCTGGTCGTACCACGTTTTTTCTGCATCCAGGCATTCGCCGAAGATTTTTTCCGTAATGGGCACGTATTCCCAGTTACCGATATACTGGTTACAGAAATGATTGAGGTTATTCTTTTTCTGGCGGAACTTCTTGCCGGAAAGGTTTATGAGGTCCTGCGTCAGGTAGACGTATTCGTAATTATCCCGGTCCGGTGTAATGTCATAACAGTCCGGGCATAAATCGTGGATCCGTTTCGCCGCTTCCGGTACAACGCCCTTCATGAGGAACTGATAGCCCCGGGCATCAAACCATTCGTGCATACGGGCAATGCCCTTGACGAAGTCGGCATCCTTTTTCGTAAAAGGCGGCAGCCAGAACTGCTTCTTGCCACGGCCGGAACGGATATAGAGGACATTGTCTTCTTCGGCCCACTGTATTTCATAGGGGTACTGCCAGGCAAAGAGTGTCATAAACGTAGCATCTGCCTGTTCGTACCGTTTTTGGTGAAAATAATCATCCAGTATTGCTTTATCTTCCAATCGGAATTCCTTGAATTCGATAATAATAATCGCCCTCCCTCAAAATGAAGACAGCCGGTACCATCCCTAGATACTTACCTGCGGGATACGTACGGGTTATCTTTTATATAAAACCGCCAGGGAAAAAACTTTCCCTTTTCGGCATAATCAATATGAATACGCGGTGAGCGCAGTATCGTCAGACGAGTTTTCTGTGCAGGCCCTGCAATATACAGCTCAGCACCGCAAAGATCGAGCATATTTTGCGCTTTTGTAATCGCCATAGCCTGGCACAGCTTACCCGGCCCATTGGTCAGATTCACACTGGCCTTAGCGGCCTTTCGATTGGCCAGCATGGCCTCGGTTCCCAGCACCGGTTCGACGGCTCTGATGAGTACTGCCTCGCCGCTGCCGGCCGGACCAGCTACGACGTTAACACAATAGTACATACCATAAATAAGATAGACATAGCTGCAGCCACCAGCCCGGAACATGGGCTCCGTCCGTTTCGTACAGCCATGGAAGCTGTGTGCCCCGTCGTCAGGCTGCCGGCGGTACGTGCCGCCGTACGCCTCTGTCTCTACGATGCGGCCTGCATAGGTGGTGCCGGCAGTAACGTGGACCAGATACGAGCCTAACAGCTTCTTGGCCAGGCTGACAGCATGTACCTCATAGGCTTCGCGTGGCCATCTTTCACCAATCATGATTCCTTCCGATAGCCTAAGGAATAGGAAATTTCATAGGCATACTGGCTCATGGTAAAGAGCATTTTTTGCCGGATAGAATCGTAAAAACGCATACTCGGACCAGCAATGGTCAGGGACGCCACGACCTGTTCTTCAAAGTTAAAAATAGGTACGGACAGGGCAAAAAGGCCATGTTCGCTTTCGTCCTGCGTAATGGCATAGCCATTATGCCGGATGGTGGCAAATTCACTTTCTGACAGGTTCCCATACTGGACGATAATCCGCTTGCGTTCTGCCTTATTAGCCCAGGCCAGCAATACCTTGCCGGCAGCGCCTTTATATATAGGCAGGGATTCGCCCATGGGAATCACGCGGCGCAAGGAATGGGTGCTTTCTACATGATCCAGACAGATACGGTTATCTCCTTCAGCTACATAAATACTGGCCGTTTCATTAAAGATTTGCTGGAGACGGCGCAAGTAGGGCTTAGCCAGGGTAACGACATTTTCCGTCCAATGGGACGAATAGCCCAAAGCCAGCGCTTTAGGACCCAGGCGGTATTGCTTGGAGGCCTCATTGCGGGTCAGATACTGCCGCCGTTCCAGCGTGTTGACGATGCGGAACGCCGTAGACGTATTGAGATCCGTCTTCTCCGCAATTTCTTTCAGCGTCAGGCCTGTATTGCATTCGACGAAAATATCCAGCACATCCAGACTTTTTTCCAAAGACTTGAGCAGGCTGTTTTCCCTGCCCTTTTTCCCTGTATCTTCTGTTCTCACGAAATACCCTCCTTCCTATGGCTACGAATTTACTTTCATGCCAATTTCCAGAGAATTCGGCGGATCTACGACGACCTTATCGCCTTCATTGAGGCCGTTCAAAATGACGACCTGCCCCGCTTCTTCATCGCCAGTCAGGACAGAACGGGCGTCTGCCAGGCCCTGATCATTGACGATGTAGACAAAGTCACCACTGTCCTTCGTGCGGATGGCTGTCTTCGGTACCGTGATCTGCGAAACCTCCTGTGGTGTAGAAAGGCGGACATGATAAAATTCTCCCGGCATAAACAGGTTTTTATCGTTGTTAAAGGTAATCTTAGCCATATACGAATTGGTCGCCGGATCCTTCACGTCAGCCAGGTAAGTCAGCTCACCGGCTTCCGATTCACCGGACGGCGCAATAATGGATACCTTGATTGTACCACTGTTCTTGGCACTTTTCAGGGCTTCTATATAATCTTCCGGTACGGCAAAGGTAGCGACGAGCGGAGTCATCTGCTGAATCGTAGCCAGGACGTTGCCTGCTACAGCGACGGACGGATTGTCGGCTACAGCCGTTACGCGGCCATCAATAGGTGAATAAATCGTAGCATTGCTCAGCATTTCCCGGGCTGTCTGTACAGCCTGCTGGAGCTGGGCAATCTTTTCTGTATCGACAGCCGGAGCGGCCGCTTGTGCCGGCGCTGCGGGCGCTGCCGTGCGGGCCATCATCTGGTTATATTCTACCTTGGAAATAGCCCCCATATTGTACCAAACGTCCAGCTTTGCACGCTGGGCAATATCACCGCCGCCACTGCTGGCCGGAGCCGTATACGCCGGCGCTGCCGCCGCGGCCGAAGAGGCTGCTACTAATTGGGCTTCTGCATCGCTGACGCTTTGCTGGTACGGCGCGGAATCCACCTGCACGACGGCTTCGCCGGCTTTTACTTCCTGGCCTACCGTAAGAGGCGTTGAAACCAGCTTGCCCGATAACTTCGGCACGATATTTGTCATATGCAGGGCCGTAATATTCGCATCCAGTGTCAGGGCTACAGGATGATTGGACTTCGTCACGCTTTGGGTCTTCGTAGAAACACTGTTACCACAGCCTGCAAGCAGACTCATGGCAAAGACAGCAGTACAGGCCAAAGCTGCCCATTTCTTTACGTTCACAACTATTACCTTCTTTCGGAATAAAAGAATCTGCACTTTTATTCCTATATATCACGCCATAGGGAGCAGGACAGCCGGCTCCTCAAAAAAATGTGTAAAACAAGGTCAATACGGCAACGGCAGGCAAGCCAAAGATCCCAATCAACAGGCCCGTGACGAGCGTAATCGGTACAGGTGACAAGCCCAGCAGATAGCCGAAATGATTAATCCCATAGAGGACAATCAGGCCGACGATCACGTTACCAAGGAGACGCCGCAAGGGCGCTAAAATCAGTTTATGAAGCAACACCAGTATGACAATACCAATGCCTACACCATATAGGTCCAAAAGGCACCTCACATTTCCTGCCGGTTGGCCACAGCACCTGCCAAGGTAGCTTCATCGGCATATTCAATATCGCCGCCCATAGGCAGGCCACGGGCAATACGGGTCACGCGGATACCGGCCGTTTTCAGCAGTCTGGCCAGATAGAGAGCCGTCGCTTCGCCTTCCACATCGGGATCCGTTGCCAGAATGACTTCCTGTACCTCTGTATTTTGCAGCCGCTGCAGTAATTCTTTAATACGCAGGTCATCGACGCCTACGCCATCTAACGGCGATAAGGCACCGTGCAGGACATGATAGAGGCCATGGTAATCGCCACTGCGTTCAATAGCCAGTACATCCTGCGGCGTTTCTACGACACAAATGGTCGTATGATCACGGCGGGAGTCGCTGCAAATCGGACAGGGATCCTGGGCCGATAAATTAAAACAAATGGAACAAAAATGCATTTGTTCTTTTGCCTCACGGATAGCCGTAATAAAAGCATCTACCTTATCCTGCGGCTGCTGCACCATATGGTACGCCAGCTTTCTTGCCGTCTTGATGCCTATGCCCGGCAAACGGCGAAACTGTTCCGTCAGGCGATCGAGTGGCGTATCCATTAGAACATGCCCGGCAGCTTCATGCCGCCTGTAATTTTGCTCATTTCAGCAGCCATCATGTCGTCTACTTTCTTGTTGGCTTCATTGACGCCGGCTACAATGAGGTCTTCGAGCATTTCCGTATCTTCCGGATCGATGACATTCTTATCGTTGATTTTGACGCTTTCGACATTCTTTTCGCCATTCATGACAATCGTCAGGGCACCGCCGCCGACGGTCACTTCTACAGTACGCTGTTTTAATTCATCCTGCAGCTTCTTCATATCCTTCTGCATTTTCTGTACTTTCTTCATCATACCTTGCATATTTCCACCAAACATTTTCTTGTCCTCCTGTTTTCTATTTGTTTTCTACATATATATGACAGTCTCCCAGTGTTTTCAGCAATGGTTCCAGAACTTCGCGTTCCTGTTCGGGAATATCCTGCAGCGTAACAGCCTGTAAGGACTCAGCCTCTTCTTCAGGAGCTGCTGCGTTCACTGCCGGCGCCATAGGTTCAGCTATAGATGGCGCAGGAGAACTCATCAACGTGGTTTTAGTGTTTTTTTTTTCAAAGTCTGCCAGTGCAGGATCATTTTCCTGATATGCCTGCATATGGTAGCCCCGGCCAATTACCTGGGCCAAAGCCTGGTCGACAAACTTATAATAGTCTTCCCGGTTGGCCCGCTTGACCATGAAGGCCGATTTGAGGGAAATAATGACCTCTGTCGCACCGATATATACGACATGTCCCAGGCGGATACAGGAAAGAACCTGTAACTGCTTTTCTTTTTGCAAAATCTGGCAAACCTGTTTCCAGATAGCCATGTATTGGCCCGGCGGAACAGTCTGGCCGCCTGCTTCAGCCGCAGCAGGCACAGCATCCGGTGCAGGAGCCGCTTGGACCTGTTGTGGAACTACGGTTGCCGCCGACGGTGCTGCCACAGCCCTTGGTGCTGCCTTTGGTTTTGCCGGTACCTGACGGTGCGGCGTCTCTGCCGGTGCGGCTACAAGGCCGGCATCATCAAAGGGGTCATAGAGTGGTTCCACAGGCTGGTAAAATTCATCCTCCGGCAAAGGAATTTCTTCCTGCTCCGTACCTGCCTTAGAAGCCCCCATGGGCAGGCCCTTTGCCAGTGCCTGTTCTAATCGGGTTACGCGGTCGGTCAGAGCCTGCAGTGCCGGCAGCATCTCGCTGCCGCCTGTAGCAGCCGCAGGGGAAACAACGGGTTCGCTCGCCTTGAGCAGCCCCATTTCGACGGCCACCCGTGGTACAGGCGAATTTTTTGCCGTGAGCAGCGCTTCCTGGAGAATTCCCAGAATATGGAATACGTGCTCTTTCGAAACGCTGCCGGCCTGTTTGGCCAGTTCTTCCCGCGAATCAGCATAGGCTGCCAGCGTATCTGACGCCGGTGCCGCCTGATACAGCATAAGTGCCCGTAAATGAGTCAGCAATTCGGTCAAAATAACGCGCGGTTCCTTACCAAAACGTACGATATCATCGACGGATTTGACGATCACATCGCCTTTATTATGAAAAACGGCATCGGCCAGGGAAAAAATCCAATCCCGGCCTACGAGGCCCAGCAGGTTGCGGACAAGCGTTTCATCAATGGTCCCGTCAGCATTGCTGACACATTGGTCGAGCATACTCAGGGCATCGCGCATGCCGCCATCGGCCTGGACAGCCAGAATATGAGCGGCACCTACCGTCAGGCCGATTTGTTCCTGTTTGGCTACATAGAGGAGCCGTTCGGCAATATCCTGGCTGGTAATGCGACGGAATTCATAGCGCTGACAGCGGGAAAGAATCGTCATAGGTATCTTTTCCGGTTCTGTCGTGGCCAAAATAAAAATGACGTGGGCCGGTGGTTCTTCCAAGGTCTTCAAGAGAGCATTAAAGGCTTCTGTCGTCAGCATGTGTACTTCATCGATGATGTACACTCTCTTTTTGCCTTCTGCCGGCATAAATTTAATCGTTTCCCGTAAGCTGCGTATGTCTTCAATGCTGCGGTTGGAAGCCGCATCAATTTCCACCACATCCAGTGATTCACCGTTCATGATGTGCAAACAGGCTTCGCACTCGTTACAAGGGTGGGAGGTCGGTCCGTGGACACAGTTCATGGCCCGGGCAAAAATCTTAGCCGTACTGGTTTTGCCAGTGCCACGCGGTCCGGAAAAGAGGTACGCATGGGCTACCTTATCCGTATCTATAGCTTTTTGCAATGTCTTCGTAATGTGGCCCTGGCCGACTACATCTTCAAAGGTCTTCGGCCGCCATTTACGATATAACGCAATATATGCCATGACTATCCCTTTCCAAACTATTAAAAAAAGCAGCTAACGGGCTAGCTGCTTTTACCAACTGAAAAGTACTCGTGTATGACAACCCGTCAGGTTGCCTCATGGCACATGAAAATGACTACTTATCGCTGCTTCCTTTCGGACCTGACGAGGTTCATAGGTTTCCATTGCATAAGTCCCAACGGATTGTCACGCACCAATACTTTTATTATGTTAGCTATGTAATTATAGCCCATAAATGGTAAAATAGCAAGCAATTTTACATTGTAAAACTGAAAACGATCTATACGTAATCTACATATGTCATTTAATGTGTAAAAAAACTGCTGCATGCACCAGGCATGCAACAGTTTTTTTGATCTAAGCCGAAGCTTATTTATTCTGCCAAATATCAACACGACGGTTGTCAGCACGGCCAGCTGCTGTAGCGTTCGTAGCAACCGGATCGGTATCGCCCTTGTATTCCAGTTTCATCTGCGAAGCCGGTACGCCCTTGCTTTCAGCGTATGCAGCTACGTTGTCTACGCGGCGCTGAGACAAGCCTTCGTTGTATGCATTCGTGCCCTTGGAGTCTGTATTACCAACGAGTTTGAATGTATCTGTCGGGTTAGCTTTTGCTGTAGCAACGAAGTTTTCCAGTTTCTGCTGTTCCGACGGCAACGGCTGATCTTCATCAAAGCCGAAGTGGATGCTTTCGAAATAGTAGTCGTTTCTCGGAGCCGGAGCCGGTGTTTCAACAACCGGTGCGGGTTCCGGAGCTGGTGTGTATACAGGTTCCGGAGCCGGAGCTTCTTTGTGGCCGCCACCGAAACGATAGGATACGCCGGCAATGAAGCCTTTGTACGTGATGTTCGTGTCGTCATGTAATTTAACGCCATCGATAACGTCGCCGCCATCAGCCAGTTTCGTGTTCAAATAACGGTAGCCGGCACTGATATCCCAGTTATCGCCAATGGTGTAGCCAAGGCCTGCTTCCCAAAGAGCCGTGCTCTTCGTGCCGACAGCACCTTTTGCATAGAAGTCGAGATTTTTAGCCAGCGGTGCTTTAGCGATCAAGCCGATCTGGGCAACGTTGTTCGTATCGCTCCAGTTGGCACCGTCGAGATCGTTTTTAATGCGGTTCCAGCCAGCGTATACAGCGAAGTTTTTATTCAGGGAATATACGAGGTTGACTTCGTGTTCGTCACCATCGGTGCCGATACCGGCAGTTTCATTGCTGCCATCGGTTTTCAGACCGTAGTAGTTATACTGCAAAGCCAATCTGTTTGTGAATGCATAGCCGAGACCGCCCTGGAAATTCCATTTTGTATCGGTGCTTACGTCGCCACCGGTACCATAAATGTCGCCGCTGTCTACTTCAGCCTTCGGATTCCAGGCACCCAGGTCCAATTGCCACTGGCCCTGTTCAAACTGTGTCTGCGGTGTTGCAAAAGCAAATGATGAAACACATGCAGCTGCTGCTACTAAAGCGAATACTTTCTTTTTCATCATGATACCCCCACGCTTTCTGTTATAAATAAATTCATAAAAACTACACAATAACTTTATAAAAGGTTCGTTATTGTGGACCTTTATACGCAAAAAGTATAGCATATCATTGTTACAGAATTGTTACAGTTTAGTTACAAACAATCAATATTACAAACTGTCAACTATCTATTCTGCTGTATTCTTTACATACATAAGTACCCGTTCTAAGACGGCCGGCAGCTTGACGGAAACACTTTCAATATTGACCCGTTCTGTCCGTTCGTGCAGATCACGGCCCCACGGTCCAAGGAGCAGGAAGGGAATCTGCATTTCTGCCATGGCATTGAAATCAAAGCCATAGGATTTGCCCCACAAGGGCAGGTTATGTTCCAAGAGAGATTCATCGAGATTGGGATCCACACAGCAATAGCTGCAGTCAGAAACGCCATTAAAATAGTGATCATAACGGATATCCGTCACTTCTTTAATGGCCTGGCAGAGACCGGAGAATTTTTCATCGTGAAGCATGTGGCTGTCGGCGGCCGGATAGTACGGCGGTGCAAAGGAAATAATCGTCAGGGGATCAGTCATGCCCGTAAAATCGAGGATTGCTTCGATCATACGGATCGTTTCCTGGGCATACGTCGTTTCCCCTTCCTGGAGACGGATGAAGCTGTTATTTTTGACGTTTTCGTAGAACACGTCAAAGCCTGGGTAGGCTGCGGCCCGGTTGAGCAATTCGGCGCTGCTGATGACTTCCATAGAAAGGCCGTCATCGACATGCTGCAAGGCTTCAGCTACAGCTTCTTGGGCTACATTGCGCAAAATATACATGACATCTTCCGGCGTCTTCGTATAGGTCATGAAATTGGCACAAGCGGCTACGCGCTGAGGCAGGGATACATCATAATGCTGCTTGCGGTCGCGCAAGTAAATCCACGCCGGCGGCGGCGTCATTTCTTCGCCGCAGCGGTCGGCCAGGGAAGCATCCCCTTCTGTAGCTGCAATAATCCGGGACACAATCCCCAAGGGATTGATGCCCTGACGGTAATTGCCTACGTGTACGGATTTTCCCTGTACGAGGACGACAGGCAATAATTTGCCGACAGACCCTGTAAAGGCGACGATTTTTCCGTTTTCCTTTTCGTTCGGTTCACTATTGATGAGAACACGATAACTAAGGCCGTACGTATCGCGCAGTTCCTTTAACATCGGTACGGCTGTGCGCATACCGGAAGAGTACGATTCTTCATCAGGCAGGGAGACAAATAAAAGACCTACATCGCCACCACCCTGGGCGGCATATTCTTCAAATACGGCGAGCTGCGCTGCGGCACCGCCCTTCATATCACAGGCACCACGGCCAACGAGCCATTCTCCGCTGGTCAGATCAGAAAGGACGACTTCGTCCTTTTCAAACTTGATCAATTCTGCCAAGAGCCGGTCCGGGGAGAATGCATCATCCCGCAAGATACCATAGGCCTCTGTATTGACGGCGTCATGATGATTCAGAAAGATGACCGTATCTTTCTTTTTGCCTGGAATAAAGCCGCAGACTACGGAGCGTCCGGCCGGATCATTCGTGACCCGGATCAGGCTGACCTGTACGCTGTCACCCATGGCCAGTAATTTTTTTTGCAGATATTTTTCCATATCCACTTCTTTTTCCGTATTCGTTTCACTATCAATGGCAATCATTTCCCGCAACAGTTCCAATACTCGCTGGTTTCTTTCCATATCCCCAACCCCTTTTCAAATTATTTAAAAATCCATTTTTTACGTGATAAATAATTCCACACCGTAACAATCGCACTGGCCATGATTTTTGCCAGCATAGACGGCAGGCCTAAAATAGACGGTGACGTAAAAATCCACATGAGAAGTAAGTTCCAGCCCAGGCCGATGGCACTGACCAAAAACACGAGGGATACTTCAGCTCCCCGGTCGTAGCGGCTGCCGCTGTCGAAAACAAAGACATTGCACAAGAGATAATGGTACAACGTAGAAACGGCAAAGGCCATAGTCGTCGCGGCCAGAACATTTTGCGTCTGCAGTGAAAATACACTGTACGCCGTAAGGCAGCTAAAAAAGAGATAAAACAATCCCCATTCCAACAAAGCCGCGCTGCCACCGACCAGAAGGTACATGAAGATTTTCATATATTCATTATTGGTATAGTCAAAGCCAAATATTTGCTTTTTTTTCATTACTGATGTATATCCTTTGTATTTTCCCCCATCACAGGCGATGAAGAGATGATATTTCTTTAATTATACGTCATCTATGGGCGCTATACAATCCAAAGATAGGCAGACAGTCTGGCAAATTTCTGCCGGTACGGCCATAAATCGTGAGATTTATCATAGCATTGATGAATATCTTATGGTAAACTAAAACTGATTTATATCAAAAATCAAACATTAACAAAGGGAGCAATCTCATGGAATATACAAAATGTATCAATTACCTGCTGACGGTAGCACAGCACGAGGTATTTCTCATATTTTCGGAAAACCTGTCCCAGTTTGGCATTACGCCGGGACAGTATGGCGTATTGGCCTGCCTTTGGCAGGAAGAATCGTTGACGCCAAAGGAAATCGCGACGATTTTACGCGTCGAGAATTCTACCATTTCCGGCGTCCTCGACAGGATGGAAAAACGGGGCCTTATCGACCGCGTACTCAATCCTACTAACCGCCGCAGCATCAGTGTCAAAGCGACAAAGGAAGGCCTGTCCCTCAAGGAACCGGTACAAGCCCTGATCGATCAGCTGAATGATCAGGTGTTAAGCATCTTTTCACCGCAAGAAAAGAACGAGCTCATAGGCCTTTTAAATCGTATTTGTGACCAAAAAGGCTGACTATCATATATCTCCGGCCCTGTGCATATCGTACAGGGCCGTTTTTTCTTTTCTCTACGTTGCAGCTATAGCATGCATTCTCTCTGCCTATACCTATTTTCGCAGATTATTGACGTGTCCTTCTGAACATGATATTCTTTGTTTAAGAAATAGTTCTTAATGCGAATTATTTTAATTAAAAATAGTAATAAATTTTCCCCTATATAGCAGGAGGTGTTTTTATGAATTTCTCGTTAACAACAGAACAACAACAGCTTGTCGATCAGGTACGTAAATTTACGGCAGCTCACTTAGCACCAAGTGTTGCCGAACGGGATGAAAAACAAGAATTTCCCTTGGACGCATTTAAAGAATTCGGGAAAATGGGCATGTTCGGTCTCTGCTATCCCACTGAATTCGGCGGGTCCGGTATGGGCTATTTACCATATATCCTGGCTGTAGAAGAAGTATCAAAGGTAGACGCCGCTTTTGGTATCGCCTATTCTGTCAATACCTCTTTATATGGTGGCAGCGTCATGTATTCCCAGGCTACGGCAGAACAAAAGAAACGCTTTCTCGCTCCCATTGCCAGCGGCCAGGCTATTGGTTCCTTCGGCCTGACAGAACCTTCTGCCGGCTCGGACGCAGCGGGCCAAAAAATGCTGGCAACCAAGGATGGAGACAGCTACATCCTGAACGGTACCAAAATTTTTAATACCAATGGCCCCATTGCTGACTACACGGTGATCTATGCCCTGACAGATCCTTCTATCGGTACAAAAAGTATGTGTGCCTTCGTCGTGGAAAAAGGAATGGAAGGATTTTATGTAGGGCCTAAAGCCCACAAAATGGGAATTCGTTCTGCCCAAGTAGCGGAGATGGTATTGAATAATGTCCGCGTGTCACCGGAACACATGATTGCCAAACCGGGAGAAGGCTTTAAATTAGCCATGGTAACCTTAGACGGCGGCCGCATTGGCGTAGCCGCCCAGGCCCTGGGTATTGCCGAAGGCGCCTTTACCATCGCTGCGGACTACCTGCAAAAACGGGAACAGTTCGGTAATCCTTTGGTTAAACAGCAGTATTTGGCCTTCAAAATGGCCGAGCTGTATGCCGATCTGGAAAAGGCAAGACTGGTCCTCTATAAAGCAGCTACCTTAAAAGAAGAAGGAAAACCTTTTACAACAGCAGCAGCCATTGCCAAATTGACCTGTTCCGATACAGCTATGAAAATAACGACGGAATGTGTACAAATGCTGGGCGGTAACGGCTATATGCAAGAATACCACGTAGAACGCATGATGCGCGATGCCAAAATCACACAGATTTACGAAGGGACCAATGAAATTCAAAAGCTGGTCATTTCCAGTAATCTCTTTGCCCATAAAAAATAAACGCTCTCTATACATAAAAAGTTCCACGTATGAATTGTTTCATGCGTGGAACTTTTTTGATTCTTATTTCATTTTTGCGGCTACATCAGCGGTAATATCCTGATACTGGCCGATCAGGACGCTGCCTTTCAGAACGACATTGTCCAAGCCTTTTTCCTTGCGGACGGCGTCAGCCTTAGCGAGGATATCTTTTTCGATGGGCAGGAATAAATCGAGGCGCTGCTTGTTCAGCTGATCAGCGTATTTCTTAGCAACGTCCTGCTGCTGTTTCTGATCCGTTATCTTATCCTTTTTAATTTCGTTCTGGAAGCCTTCCTGGGCTTTTGTTACATCTGTCTTCCAGGAAGCCATGGCTTTCGTGAAGCCCGGATGCTGTTGGATCAGTTGAGGCATATCGAGCGTACCTACCGGTGCGGCCAAGGCACCACCTAAAGCGGTTGCTGCCAGCATAACCGACATCATTAACGTGCCTATTTTTTTCTTCATCTGCATCGTAATCAATCCTCCTTTATTAGTAAACATTATATAACAAAACAAGTTTATTTTTCAACCCCTGTGAGAGCCAGGCATTCTTCATGGACCTGGTCTTCGCAGGAGCGCATAGCTAAAATCGTCTTTTCAAAGAGCTCATTTAAATCCCAGCCCAGTACAGCGGCGCCCTTTTCGATGACGTCACGGGAACAGCCGGCAGCAAAGCGTTTATCCTTAAATTTCTTTTTCAGGCTCTTTACTTCCATATCCTTCGTGCTCTTAGACGGACGCATCTGCGCAGCAGCCCAAATCAGGCCGGTCAGTTCATCTGCTGCATAGAGGACCTTTTCCATCTGGTGTTCCGGCGCTACGTCGACACAGATGCCATAGCCATGACAGACGACGGCGTGGATAAATTCATCAGAAGCATTGATTTCCTTTAAGAGCTCCGGTGCCTTTTTGCAGTGCTGCTCCGGATATTTTTCAAAATCTACGTCATGCAATAAGCCGACGAGGCCCCAAAAATCAGCTTCGTCGCCATAGCCCATTTCCTGGGCATACCAGCGCATAACGCCTTCTACAGTCAGGCCATGCATGATATGAAACGGTTCTCCATTATATTTACGTAATAAAGCTAATGCATCTTTTCTTTCCATTGTTCTCTACCCCCTGCATGAAATATAAATGGTTATGTGGATATAACCAGTATTATATCATAGATTCTTTAGGAATAGTAAAATTAGAATTGTATTCTATATCATTTCATCAAGGCGGTTCATGCGGCTGTCTTCTACGACCTGAAGAAAAGAGCGCCTATGGATGGGATTATCCAGGAAGCCAAAGAGATGACTGGGGCAGGTGCAATCGGTACAGCCAAAACCATCTATACGCCAGTCTGCTACAGTACCTACGGCCTGGGCCAGGCTATGCTCCAAATCAGCTGCAGTGCGGATTGGAATGGCCGCTACGACATCTGCAGCCTGGCGCAGGTAATCAATGTGCCAGTGCAGGTGCTTACGCTTGCGCTGGTGCCGGGCCAGACGGGCAGCCAGGTTCTTCTTGGCCGAACCGGCATAGACGTAATAGCCTTTAGGAAAATGCACGCTTCCCTTGGCACCGATAACGATATCGCAAGCTTCTGCCAGGGAGAGAACGAAGAGATAGTCACCACGATCTTTGTTTTCTTCTTTTAACACTGCTTCAGGATAGGTCAAAAGACCGGCCGGCTGCGGCTTAGTAAAGGAAGCATCCCAGCCGACGGCCAAGGCCTTCCAGTCCAAAAATGGCGCCGCCTCAGCAAAGGCTGCCGCAAAGGCCGGATCCGTATGATAATCCGGTAAGAACCAACGGGCCCGATTCCAATGGACGAGAAAGAGCACGCCCGTATGATAGCCCTTTTGCGCCATAGCTGCCAGTTCAAGGACGTGCTTTCTGCCCCGCTCCGTTACGGCATCGGGAAACATAGCTCCTTCTTTGCTAAAGAGGGTACACGACTTCACTTCAACGAAAAAGAGCTCTTCACCGCGGCTGAGGAGAAGGTCAAAGCGGCTGTCGCCGACAGTCACCTCCCGCCGCAGGAGATCCCAGTCCTCCCAGCCTGGCACGATATGCTGTGACACCAGCCAGGCTGCGGCATCATTATTGTACTGCGTATCGAGGAGAATGGGCACACCATCCCGTTCGATACCGACAATATCGTAGGGCGTCTTGCGGGCGCTATTCGCAGCCGGCCGCAAATACACCGGTACCTGGGGAAATAACAGCTCCCACATGCGCCCGGGATTGGGCATATGGCAGGTCACACACTGCCCAGCCAGTTCTACATGGGCAATGAAACGATTCGGGCGATCGACAAAATATCCTTTTTGTAACGGCGGCATAGCTTTCATAGGCTTTTCTTCCTCTCTAGTTCCGATATCCCCAGTATACCACAAAGGACTGCAACCGTTGGTCACAGTCCTTGCACAATTTTGTGGATATATTTTACCAGAGCTGGCGCTGCGTTTCATTCAAGACATAGTGCAAGCCATCACGGCTTGTGTTGAGGATAAGCTTTTCCGGGAAGTTACACCGCGTCAGCATAGCTTCAGCTGTGGCAAAATCGCCGACAGCCGAAAAAATGTGGGCATCACTGCCGACGATAACCGGCACACCATAGTCCTGGCAGAGGGCCAGAAAGGTAGGAATGTTTTTATCAGCATTGCGCCGGCCCGTCCTGGGCGACGTAGAGCTGCTGTTCACTTCCAGGGCTATCTTGGCTTTCGCGGCGGCCTGAACCAAGCGGGGGTAATCCAGTGGATAACGGTCGTCATCAGGATGACCGATGATCTTTACGCAGGGATTTTGCATGGCACCGATGAGTGCGTCTGTATTTTCAGCCCGCGTACCCGCATCAATGCAGGGTACGTGCAGACTGGCAATGACATAGTCCATCTTTTTCAGGGTTGCGTCGTCCATATCGAGGTGTCCGTCATAATCGCTGATATTGGCTTCCATACCGGTAAAGATGCGAACGCCAAACAGTTCATCCGGTACAGCCTTATAATTTCCAAAGAAGATGGGGTCCGGTGCGCCCGGCATGGAGCTGCTGTGATCCGATGTGCCCATAGCCCATAGGCCCCGGTCCCTCGCCGCTTCGATATTTTCCTTCAACGTACTGAAGGCATGGCCGCTGACCAGGGTATGCGTATGCAAGTCAAACAATAATTTTTTCATCGGCCTGCCCCTTCCTGATCCTTAAGAATCATGCGGACCTCTTCCCCCGGCTGGAACATGGCTTCACAACCGGTATATACGGTAAACCAGCCGTTGGCACAACGCAGGGAATATTGGATTTCCCGGCCGTTATACTGGCGGTTTGTAACCGTCGCAGCCAGCCCCTGGCCGGTACGGCTCAGGCGGAACTGTTCCGGCCGTACGGGATAAATCCCTTTTTCTTTAAAGACCGGCGCAATAGCCTGATCTTCATAGACCAAGGTCGAACCGGCTACATGAAACTGATGGTCACGCCACTTGCCCTGTACCATGTTGCATTTGCTGACAAAGGAAGCAACGAATTCTGTCCGCGGCGAGGCATAAATTTCCTGCGGCGTACCGATTTGTTCAATAGCGCCATTTTTCATCACGATAATACGGTCGGCCATAGCCAGGGCTTCGCTCTGATCGTGGGTAACGTAAATGATGGTCGCCCCGGTCTGGCTATGAATGTCCTGAATTTCCCGGCGCATACTGATCTTTAATTCCGCATCTAAGGCGCTCAAGGGTTCATCCATGAGCAGGATAGACGGCTTGCCTACGATGGCCCGGGCCAAGGCTACGCGCTGGCGCTGACCGCCGGATAATTCACCGGGCAGACGCTTGGCATAGGGCAGGAGGCCCATATTGGCAATGGCCTGTTCAACGGCTCTTCTTTTTTCTTCTGCCGACAAGTGCTTTTGCCGTTTGCTTTCCATAGGAAAGCGGACATGCTCTTCTACGGTCATGTGCGGCCAAAGGGCAAAGGACTGAAACACCATCCCCAGATCACGTGCTTCTACAGGCACCATGGTATGCCCATCTGAATAGATTGTTTCATCCAGGCGGATCGTCCCCTCGGTCGGCTTAATAAAGCCGCCAATGGCCCGCAAAAGCGTCGTCTTACCGCAGCCGGATGGCCCCAGAATAGCAATGAATTCGCCTTTTTTGATTTCTAAGGTAATATCACGAAGGGCCGGCGTCTGTCCGAACTGCTGACTTACGTGTTCCAGATACAAACTCATGTTCCTTTTTCTCCTTTCGTTCAGAGGCTTTAAAGTGAACCAGGCTGTAACCAGCCAGGATCAGGATGACAATGACCGTCGACATAGCTGCCGAAAGACTGTAATCACCGGCCTGCTGGAAATTAAAGATCGTCAGGCCAATGGTCTTCGTACCGGCACTGGCCAGCATGGAAGACAAGGTTAATTCCGTCAGAGCGGAAACAAAAATCAGAAAGGCACTGGAAAGGACCGGTCTGGTCAAGAGGGGAATCATGACCGTCCGCCACAACGTCCACTTGCTACGGCCGGAAACGCGGACGGCTTCTTCCAGTTCCGGGTTGACCGAGAGGAGTGCCGTCGTACTGCCCTTGATCTGTAAGATCAGATAGCGTGTAATGTAGGCAATGATAAGGATATTGATCGTACCATAAATGCCCGGTTTTACACCTGGCAAGGGCTCTGTCCAATGGAAAATCATAGCCAGGGCCAGGACGATACCCGGAATGGCATAGGTCAGGGATGCACACTTTTCAGCCAGTGCTACGGCCCGGCTGTTACGGCGTACTTTCAAATAGGCCATGGCTGTGCCCACCAGGATACAGATTACACAGGTGATCACGGCCAGGAGAATACTGTTGCGAATGGCCGAAAGGACGCCTGTATTGGTAAAGACAAAGGAAAAATGCTGCAGCGACAGATTGGCACGGGTCATGGCCAGGCCATAATTTTTCAAGAAGGCACTGGAAATCATAGCCGCCAAGGGGACTAAATTAATCAGGCCCCACAGGAGGAACAAGCCCCATTCCAGCAGACGGCGCCGCCCCTTTTGCAGGTAAATACGTACAGCATAATCATCCTTAATACTTTCCATAGCACCGCCCTTGCGGATGACCAGCGCTTCAATGAGGGTACCCGTAATGGCAATGACCGACAGGATAACCGACAAAGATGCTGCCAGGGGGAACGAATCAGGGCCAAAGCTGATGGCCTTTTCATAGATATACGTACTGAGTACGGGAATACCGGAAGAAATACCCAAAAAAGCTGGTACAGAAAAGTTATCAATCGCTGAGAGAAAGGCCAGGAGGGAACCGCTCATAATGGCTGGCAGTGCTTCTTTTAAATCAATCTTCCACAGGGTCTGCCAAATGGTGAAGCCGCAGGCCCGGGAAGCCCATTCCATATCGAGAGGTATTTTACGCAGCATATGAACGACACTCAAATACACAATGGGTATGTTGCAAATACCGATGACCAAAAGAATACCGCCCGTCGTGTACATATCGATAGCAGCCAGGCCATGACTTTCCAGGAACTGGTTAACCAGTCCCCGTTTTGTCAAAAGGCCGCTCCACGAAAGCGTAATAATGTACGAGGGAATGATGAACGGCATGAGTACCATCATTTCCATGAGCCGCTTATGCCGTAAATTGGTATAGGCTACAGCCAGAGCCATGAGTACGCCGACGACAGCAGCGATTACGGTCGAGCCCAGGGCTATGATCACCGTATTGACGATGGCCTCCAGAGTCCGCGCATCCTGCAACAGGATGTAATAATTCTGCAGGCTGTAGCCATCGGGGCCTTTGAGGCTCATGACCAGCAAGCGGATAATAGGGGCTACGAAGATCATAAAGATCGCGGCATAAAAGAGGCTGGTTTTGCTTTTTTGCCACCCCTTGCGCAGTATGTCCATCCTTGCCTTCCTTTCTTAGTTACTGAAAAATACTTGTGAATTTGCTCTTATCAGCTTCGCGGTTTTTAAAGAGCTCAGAAATATTGACATCCATTACTTTAATATCAGCAATGCTCTTTAAGCCGGCCGGCGCTTCTACGCCTTCTTTAATCGGTGTATAGCCAATGCTGGCTGCCAGTCTCTGGCCGTCTGCCGAAAGGACATAATCGATGAAGGCCTGGGCAGCTTTCTTATTCTTTGCGCCCTTGACGAGGCCAATCGGTTCGGTAATAACCGGGGAGCCTTCAGCCGGATAGACGAATTCTACCGGTGCGCCCTCTTTCTTCGAACGGTTTGCCATGTAGTCGACGATGATCCCGCAGGCTTTTTCTCCGGCGACGACGGCTTTCTGAATGGCACCATTGCCTTTATCTACTTTGACATCGTTCTGTTTCAAGGCCTGGAAATACTCCCAGCCTAAGGAAGGAATACGGGTCATGACGCCTACATTATAGGCAGCCGCACCGGAATAGAGCGGGCTCGGCATAATCAATTCCCCTTTATAGGCCGGTTTTGTAAGGTCGGCAAAGCTCGTCGGAATTTCTTTGGTCCGCGTCGTATTGTACATGATCCCTGTCGTAATGACTTTCGTACCTGTATACATATGATCTTTATCGATAAAGGTAGCAGGAATACCTTGCAGCTCCGGCGATTCATAGGATTCGAGTAAATCCTTTTGCTTCAGGTTTTCAAAAGTAACACTGTCTGCTACGAGCAGGACATCGGCCTGTACGGCGCCAGCCTGTTTTTCTGCCAGTACTTTACTGATGACTTCTTCTGTACCGGAGCGGAACACATCGACTTTTACTTCCGGATGCTGCTTGTGGAAGCCGTCAACGAGCTTTTGTGCATCTGCTTCAGGCTGTGACGTATACAGGACAAGAGACCCTGTATTTTCATTTTTACTCGTTTCCGAGCCGGTTCCGGAACAGCCTGCCAGACCCATCATGGTAACACCCATCATTACCGCTACTACGACTTTCTTTTTCCAGCTTTTCATCGCAAGAATCCTCCTTAGAATGTAAGAATACAAGATTTTTGTGGTATATAGTACACTCCCGGCTGTCGTCATAGCCTTCTATGACGAAGGGGAGATTTCTTTTCTGCAGCCACGGCCAAAAAGCGCTCAAGTCGTAATCACCTTCCCCTAAGGGCGTATGGTATACGGCGCCGCGGCGGTTGCTGATATGGATTTTGGAAACACCGGGCATGAAGGTCAATAGCTGCCGCGCTTCAGACAGGCTGTCGCAGTGGGCAATATCGACGGTATACGAAAATTTCGGAAAGAGTTCTCCCGTTACTGCTTGCATAGCTGCAGCCGTCGTAACGAATTCCCTCTTGATTTTCTCCATGATTTCCAGTGATACGGCCAGCGACATAGAAGCAGCAGCCATGCTGATTTCCTCCAGGGAGCGGTGCAGGATTTCACAGCTTCTATCCGTAATGCCGGCCAAGGTCAGATGCCCCGGGTGAACGGTCACTTCTTCTGCACCAATAGCCTTTGCCAGCTGCAGGGACGCAATGACCTGCCCTACCGAAGCCTGGCGGATACTTTCATTAATCGAAGCCAGATTCAGATCCCAGCTGCAGCTGTGCACGAGTGTGCGTAAGCCGTAAGCTTCAGCCAATGCTTTATACTCTTCTATATCATAATTTTGGTAAAAAAATTGCTGGGCCCACATTTCCAGGCCGGTCAGACCATCCGTCTTTATTTGTCTTGTCATATCCTGCAAGGATGTCTGCCAAAACAACGTAGACGCAACAAACATGTCCTTCATAGGATGCCTCCTTCTCCTTGCTACGCTATTATACCCATGTCTTTGTAAAAGCCTTACAGGATTTCTGTAAAGAATGAATAAAATTATTTCATTGAACAAAATATTGAAATAATTATTGCATTTTTGTAACTATATCCTGTACAATAGACGGGAAAGAAAGGTACATCATGGCAAGGAGGATGTGTATGCTACAAGAATTGTACGAACAGCACAAGGATCTGTTTTCCCGGTCAGACCATAAAATCATGGAATACCTGTTGCGCAATAAGGATCAGCTTCCCTATTTGACCGTCCGTGATTTCGTGCATACGCTGCAAATCAGTCCGGCTACGGTGTCTCGTTTTTGGGGAAAAATTGACGTCCGCAATTTAAACGATTTAAAGCAGCGGCTCCATGATTTGGAACAGGCAACACCGTCTTCCCGCATGGCCTCGGCAGTAAAACAAATCCAGTGTACAGGCATTTCTGAAGAAGATGTCCTGGAACGGCAAAAGCAGGGTATCAAACGGACCTGGGAACACTTAGAGCCACAGAAATTGGAAAAAGCAGCGCATCTCATGCAACAAGCCCGTCGGATTTACGTTCTCGCGCCGGATGCATCGCTGGGATTATTTTATATTTTGCAATACAGGCTGCGCCGCCTGGGTTTGGAAATGATTCTTATCAAAACAGGTTCAGAGCTGTATGAATATCTTGTCTCCCTCACAGCCCGGGACGTCCTGTTGATTTTCAGCTATTCCCACATTATCAATGAAGTCAAGGTATTGCTGCGTCACTGCCGAAGCATTTCCTGCCCGGCCTTGGTCTTTACAGATCTCCTCTTATTCACCGAAGAAGACAAAGCCGATTTTGTCTTCTATACCTATCGCGGTGAGCCCAATGAATACCATTCCATGACGATTCCCATGCTGCTCTTGGATATTCTCATTCTCTGCCTGACCAGTATGGACACTGACAGCGTTTCTAACAGCCGCTATTTGGAAGAATTGCGAAAGACCTACGAAACCTTCATTAAGAGATAAAAAATAACGACCTGGTTAAAACCAGATCGTTATTTTTATACAATGTTATTTTCTGCCTGCCGCCAGTTGTGGTTCCGTTACGGTCTTTTGTAAAACCATGTCGGTTTTGGGAATTTCCTTAAAGAAGAGACGAATCAGGAAAAAGGCCAGGATAAAGGCCAAGATATCTGATAGAGACTGGCACCACACCAGACCGGCCAGGCCAAAGAAATACGGCAGCAGGAGGAGTGCCGGAATGAGAAAAATGCCGCTCCGGCCGGCAGCGACTACCATGGCGCCTAAGGTATGACGCGTCGTTTGAAGCGTCATATTGGTAATGACGACCAGGGCTGTAAAAGGAAAGGTCACACATTGACAGCGCAAGGCCCAGATACCAATGGAAATAACCGCCGGATCATCGCGGAAAAGGGCAATAATGGAGCTGGCAAAGAGAAACGCAACGACGGAAACGACGCAGGCAAAGGTCGTGCCAAAGGTCACGGCAAAGGAAAAGCCCTGGCGCAGGCGGGAAAATTTCCGGGCGCCATAGCTAAAGCCGCACACAGGCTGAAAGCCCTGGCCAAAACCGATGATGACGGCGGCGGCGAAAAAACTCAGTCTGGTCACAATGGACATAGCGGCAATGGCCGCATCACCGTAGGCACCGGCAGCTACATTGAGACAAATCGTAGCGACGCTCGTCGTACCCTGGCGGGTCAGGGACGGCGCACCGCCGGCAACAATTTCCTTAAAGACCGGCCACGACGGATGCACATCACGCAGACGGAAGGGAATGTTGCCACCCCGGCGGGTCATACAGAAGAGAATACAAAAGCTCACGATCTGACTGAGTACCGTCGCATAGGCGGCGCCGGCTACACCCTGATGAAAATAAAAGATAAAAAGCGGGTCGAGAAGAACGTTGAGAAAGCCACCGGCCATAATCCCGATCATACCTAAGGACGAACTGCCCTGAAAGCGGAGGTGGTTGTTCATCAACAGAGAGCACATCATGACAGGTGCCCCCCAAAGAATGACACTTAAATATTGAATAGCATAGGGTAAAATGGTCGGTGTCGAGCCTGTAAGCACGGCAATATCAGAAACAAAAAAATTACCGCCTAAGGCAACGACGAGGCCACAGCAAAAGGCATAAAAGAAACTCGTCGAAATCATGCCATGGGCCGCGTCCCGCTTTCCTGCACCGAGCAGGCGGGACACGGCATTGCCTGAGCCCATGCCGAAGAAAAAGGCCAGGGCCTGCATGATGGCCATGCTGGCAAAGGTAACACCTACAGCAGCCGTCGCTGCCGTATCGATTTTACTGACAAAAAAGGTATCAGCCATATTATAAAAGCTCGTACAGAGCATACTGATAATGGAGAGAATTGCCAGGGACGTAATAAGATGCCGTACAGGCAACTCCAGCATATGTTTAATTTTTTTCTTTTCTTTTTCTTCTTGTGTAGACGTATCCGTAATACCACCACCTTAGTCAGATACGGTGCCAGAGGGCCTGACGTTCTAAAAGCGTATTTATTATACTCGCTTTTTTCGAAAAAGGAACGTATTTTTCTGATAAAAAAAGACTGCGCTCCCATGAAAATCGTCATAAGGGCACAGTCTTTGATTTGTCTGGATTATGTGATCTGATCTGTCAGTCTTCCAGCCATTCACCTGTAAAGGTAACGGCAGCCGGACCGGTCATGAAAACGTGGCCGGTTTTTTCGTCGTATTCGATATGCAGTGTACCTAAATACAGCTGTACATCGACACTGCGGCCTGTAAAGCCGTTGAGGAAGGAGCCGACAGCGCAGGCGCAGGAGCCGGTACCGCAGGCAAGGGTTGCACCGGCACCGCGTTCCCACGTATGGACTTTGATCGTATGATCATCAATGACCTGAACAAAGTTCATATTGGTTTTGCGCGGGAAGGCCTTGTACGTTTCAAATTTAGGCCCTAATTCCGGCAGATTGATGTCATCTACATTGTTAACATAGGTCATCGTATGGGGTACACCCATGAGGAGACTCGTAATCTTGTAGGTTTTGCCGTCGATTTCGATCGGTTCATCTACGACGGGACCAGCCGGACCTTCCATAGGAATCTGGGCCCGTTCTGTAAAAGGCGTGCCCATGTCGATGGTAACCAGGCTGACCTTGCCGTCGTCCCCTACGGTTACCTTCGGTTTCATAATGCCCGCCAGGGTTTCTACGGCAAATTCCTCTTTCGTAATGATGCCATGGTCGTAGACATATTTGGCAAAGCAACGAATCCCATTGCCGCACATTTCCGCTTCACTGCCATCGGCGTTTATAATACGCATACGCACATCGGCCTTGTCACTGGGCACGATGACGATAATGCCGTCGGCGCCGACACCCGTATGGGGTGCACATAATTTGACAGCCAGCTGGGAAAAATCTTTATCAGCACCATTCTTGTCTTCCAAAAATACAAAATCGTTGCCTAAGCCGTGCATTTTTACGAATTTCATGGGACGTATCTCCTTTTATATAAAAATTACACTATAGAATGTCTATGTCTTGATCCTCTTCATTATAGTATAACGGAAAATGGCAAATATATGAAAATAATGCTATACTTATTGCAAATCCTGCTATTTCTGGTAAAGGAGGAGCTTCAGTTGGCTACGAAAACAGGGTATTTAAAGGAAGAGTTCCGCCTCTTCCATCTTTCCGATCAGCGGCAGTGGACGTGCCCCTATCATTATCATGATTTCGATAAAATCACGCTGTTTCTGCAAGGCCAGGTCCATTATGATATGGCCGGCGTATCCTATGCCCTACAGCCTTATGACATTGTCGTCATTCCTTCCGGCTGTATTCACCGGCCGGTCATTACGTCTGATGCGGTTTACGAACGGATCATTGCCTACTTATCGCCAGCCTTTCTCCAGGCCTATGCAGACAAAGGCTGTTCCCTGACACCGATTTTTTCCCAGTCTGGCGGTACGGTCTTGCGCCAATCCCTGGATACGGGCAGCCTGTACGGTACGTCGTGCCGCCTGCGCCAGGCCTGGACCTATGCAGGCGGACCGGGCAAACTTCTCCAGGAAGCTATCTTTTCAGAATTTCTCATTCACCTGGCCCTGGCGGTGCAAGAGAAAAAAATCGGCAGTGCCAGTGATGGCCGGCAAAACAAAAAAATCCAGCTCGTCCTGTCTTATATTGACAGCCACTTGACGCAAAAATTGACCATTCCTATCATCGCCCGCGATTGTTTTCTCAGTCCCGATTACCTCATGCATCTCTTTAAGAGCGAGACGGGCCTTTCTCTCGGCCATTACATTACGGCCAAACGACTGCAAAAAGCCCGCCGCCTCATTGCCGAGGGACGGGCTTTGACGGCAGTCTGCTATGACTGCGGCTTTACGAACTATTCTACCTTTTACCGGGCCTGGAAAAAGCAATATGATTTATCTCCCAAGCGTGGCAGCGAGCTGGCCGATCTGGATTTCAGCGAATAATCAGCAGTTGCGGTTAAAGTTAATGAGGCAGCCTGCTTTGACGATTTCCTTTTCCGTATCGGTCATAGGCGAAATGAAAAGTTCTATTTCCTGCCATTCTTTACCGACGATGTAGGCCTTGATGTGCTGCATATCCCCATCGAGGGCGTTCCGGATAGACGGAATAAAGATATAGTCGCCTACTTCAAAGGACGGCGTATCTTTCATCTGGAAAGGCAGCATGCCCCAGTTGATGACATTCGAGCGATAGCGTTTGGTTGCATATTCGCTGCAAATATTGGCCAGACCGCCGAGAACGCGCTGGCAGCTGGCTGCCTGTTCACGGGCTGAGCCATCACCGGGACGGGTGCAGTAAATCATACTGCCGATTTCCGTCGTCTTCATTGACGCCTGGGGGAAATGTGCCTGGATTTGTGCATAAATATCTTTCAAGGCAGCATCGGCCTGAGCCGGGCACTGGCCGGCTGTACGGGCTTCTTCCAGCGTCCGTACGGCCTTAGAGCGGCCTACATATTCGGGATCGCGGCGGGACAAGGTAAATTCTGCCAGGCCTAAGGGATTAGAGCGGAAGGAGCTCGTTTCACCGGAGGGAATGAGTTCGTCTGTCGTCGTAACGGCGTCCATGATTTTCGAGCAGACCTTGAGGAGAATGTCGTCAGCCAGAGCTTCCATTTTCGGCCAGTCTTTGATGTTCGGGCCATAAATGAGATCGGCTTCCGGTTCGGCCTTGCCGAAACCATTGTACACGCGGACGGCATATGAGCTGTCATCATAGTCATAGGCCGGTACTTCATAATCATCGGCGTAGGCTTCAGCCGACGTGAGGACACCGCCATTGGCAGCAGTCGCCGCAATGGAACGGGCATCCATGAGAGCTACAGCAGCAAACTGGTCCTGACCAGGCTTGCTGCCTTCACGGTTCGGGAAGTTACGCGTCGTATGACGGATGCTGAGCGTATTATTAGCCGGCGTATCACCTGCACCAAAGCAGGGACCGCAGAAGGCCGTCTTCACGACGGCTCCGGCTGCCATGAGGTCGGCTACGGCACCTTTGCGTACCAGGTCCATATTGACAGGCTGGCTCGACGGATAGACGTCCAGCGTAAAGATATCGTTGCCGCAGCTGGCATTTTTCAGGATATGGGCAGCTGCCATGACGTTGACATAGTTGCCGCCGGCACAACCGGCAATAACGCCCTGCTGGACGTGCAGCTTGCCGTCAATGACTTTATCCGTCAGGCTAAAGGGAATATCGCGGCTGCCAATGAGTTCCTGTGCCCGTTTTTCTGCATCCCGCAGAATGTCAGCGGCATTTTCGTTAAATGCATCGATTTCAAAAGCATTGCTCGGATGGAAGGGCAAGGCAATCATAGGTTTAATCGTCGACAAATCGACAGTAACCATGCCATCATAGTAAGCAACGTCGGCAGGATTCAATTCTTTATAGTCTTCCGGACGGCCGTGCTGGGTCAGGTAGGCTTTCGTATCGTCATCGGTCCGCCAAATGGATGACAGACACGTCGTTTCCGTCGTCATGACGTCGACGCTGTTCCGGTAATCCGTACCCATAGAGGCGACGCCGGGGCCGACAAATTCCATGACCTTATTTTTGACATAGCCATTTTTAAAGACGGCACCGACGATGGCAATGGCAATATCGTGAGGACCTACACCGGGATTAGGACGGCCTGTGAGGTACACGCCGACGACACCGGGATAGGCCACGTCGTACGTATCACAAAGGAGCTGTTTTACCAGTTCGCCGCCGCCTTCGCCCATGGCCATGGTGCCCAAAGCACCATAACGCGTATGGCTGTCCGAGCCGAGGATCATCTTGCCACAGCCGGCCATTTTTTCACGCATATACTGATGAATAACGGCAATGTGAGGCGGTACATAAATGCCGCCGTATTTTTTTGCTGCAGACAGGCCAAAGAGATGATCGTCTTCGTTGATCGTGCCGCCGACGGCACAGAGGGAATTGTGACAGTTCGTCAGGACATAGGGCAGGGGGAATTTTTCCATTCCCGAAGCCCGTGCGGTCTGAATAATACCGACAAAGGTAATGTCATGGGAAGCCATGGCATCAAATTTTATTTGTAAGTGCTCCATATCAGGAGATACATTGTGTTTTTGTAAAATAGAATAGGCAATGGTACCGCGACGTCCTTCTTCTTTGCTTACGTCACGGCCTGTCAGTTCCTTTAGTTTGGCAGCTTCACTTTCCGGGATAATTTGCGTTCCGTGCAGCAAGTATGCGCCGCCGTTGGATAAGGTAATCATGTGTTTACGTCCTCCTTCTTACGCCTTTTTCCTATAAGGCCTGCTTTTCAAACAAATGTAAATTATTTTCATATTATGAAAAAATCTGCTATTACGTAAATATTATATCATAATTATTCTAATTCTGACTAGCCATAACAGGTTCCCGTATTTTTTTCATTTTTGTTTTACTTTTGCCTTAATTATGCTATAATTACTTATACTCTCAGGGAATGATCCACAGAGAATGCAGGAGTGTATAAATATAAAAACAGACGTATATCTAAAAATTACTTTTTTTAGATACCTGCCGGAAAGAGAGGAGTTTCATGGACAAAAATATTTACTTGGCCCAATTCTTTGGCAAATCACAAAATTACACACAAATTCCCCGCGAATGGTTTCCTAAATTTGGCGTCAAACGCGGACTGCGTAATGAAGACCACACCGGCGTGCTGGTTGGCCTGACACGGGTTGCTGATGTCGTCGGCTACAAACGGGACGAAAACAACAACAAAGTAGACTGTGATGGTGTCTTGTATTATCGCGGTATTGACGTATGTAGTCTGATTGAACGGGAAGAATACCACGGTTTTCTCTATGAAGAAGCCTGTTTTCTCCTGCTCTTTGGCTACCTTCCCACGCGTGAAGAGCTTGACGCATTCTGTAAGGTACTCCAAAGCGGCTATGATCTGCCTGACGAATTCCTGGAAATGAACCTCCTGCGTCTGCCCGGGAAAAATCTGATGAATAAACTGCAGCATGCCCTGATTACCTTGTATAATTACGATCCTGATCCGGATAATACAGATGTCTATCAAACCTTGCGCAAAGGGCTCAACATTATGAGCAAGCTGCCTTCCATTGCCGTCTATGCCTATATGTCAAAGGTACACTACTACGACCGTAAGAGTCTGGTCATCCATTATCCGCGCAAGGATTTTTCGACAGCTCAGAATATTCTCTCCATGCTGCGCCTGGATGGAAAATTTACGGAAGAAGAAGCTCATCTCCTCGATTTACTGCTCTTCCTCCACGCGGATCACGGCGGTGGTACCAACTCTACCTTTGCCAACCTGGTTGTTTCCTCTACCAATACGGATCTGTATTCGGCTATGGCCGCTTCTGTTGCTGCCCTTAAGGGGCCGCGTCACGGCGGTGCCAACGTCAAAGTATCAATCATGATGGAACGGATCATCGATGCCATCGGTATTCATGCGTCTGATGCCCAAATGGAAGATGTCATCGATAAAATTTTACATAAAAAGTTCAAGAACCACAGCGGCCTCGTCTACGGCTTTGGTCACGCCGTATATACCCTTTCCGATCCCCGTGCAGAAATTATGCGTCATTTCTGTGGTGTCGTAGCCAAGGAAAAAGGTCTTGATGAACTGTACAATTTCTATTGCCGTTTTGAAAAAACAGCTGTCCGTACGTTATCTCAAGCCAAAGGAAAGCATATGTGCAGCAATGTGGACTATTATAGCGGCTTTGCCTATCAGCTCCTGGGGATTCCCCGTGATCTCTATACGCCGCTCTTTGTCATCAGCCGTTTTGTCGGCTGGCTGGCTCATAATATTGAACATAAAGAATATGACGACCGCATTGTCCGCCCGGCAGCTAAGTATGTGGGCGAATTGCTGGAATATATCCCTATGGAGGACAGATAACCAATGACTACGATTACAGTTTTTAAGGGCGATGGCATTGGCCCGGAAATTACAGATGCCGTAATTGATATCCTGAACGCCGCGAAGGCACCGCTGACGTATGAATTTTTTAACGTCGGTGAAGCCGAATACGAACGCAATGGCGCCCTCATTCCGGAAGCAGCCTTCCAGTCTTTCGATAAAACGCATATCCTGCTGAAATCCCCTATTACCACGCCTATTGGTAAGGGCTTTCGTTCTCTCAACGTAACGCTGCGCAAAAAATACGATCTCTTTGCCAACATCCGTCCGGCAAAATCGAATACAGCCGTTAAGACGCCCTTTCCCAACGTCGATCTGGTTACGTTCCGGGAAAACACTGAAGACCTCTACGCCGGCGTAGAAGAAAAAATCAGTGACGACGAAATGCATTCCATCAAAATCATTACCCGTCACGCCAGCAGCCGCATCATCCGCAGCGCCTTTGAATATGCCGTAGCTCACGGCCGTAAAAAGGTAACCTGTGTCCATAAGGCCAATATCATGAAACTGAGCGATGGCATGTTCCTCGATATTTTCCGGGACATTGCCAAGGAGTATCCGCAAATTGAAAGCGACGACAAAATTGTCGATAATACGTGTATGCAGCTCGTCATGCATCCGGAAAATTTCGACGTCATGGTCATGCCCAACCTTTACGGTGATATCATTTCTGATCTCACGAGCGGCCTCATCGGCGGCCTGGGCCTGCTGCCTTCCATGAATATCGGTACGGATTATGCCATGTTTGAAGCCGTCCACGGTTCGGCACCGGATATTGCCGGCAAGCACATTGCCAATCCGACAGCGCTCCTCTGGTCCGCCTGCATGATGCTGGAACACCTGGGAGAAAATGAAACAGCCCGGCGCATCCGCAAGGCTGTCGATGACGTATTGGCCGAAAAGAAATGCCTGACTCCGGACTTAGGCGGTACAGCTAAGACAGAAGAATACAAAGACGCCATTATTGCAAAATTATAACAAAAAAACGCACAAAAAAAGAATGGGCCATGACGGCTCATTCTTTTTTTGTGCGTTTTTTATGCTTCTACAGCCGTATCGAGGGCTACGCGGATCATATCATTAAAGGAGGTCTGCCGTTCTTCTGCCGTGCAGGCAGCACCGGTGAGGAGATGATCGCTAACCGTAAAAATTCCCAGGGCCTGTACGTGATATTGGGCAGCCAGGACATATAAAGCGGCCGTTTCCATTTCGACAGCCATAATACCGTAATCTGTCAGTTTTTTGTTATCAATTTCTTCATCGTAAAAACGGTCGACGGAAATCAGATTGCCTACACGCACGGAAACGCCGGCAGCTTTGGCCTTTTCATAGGAAAGACGCAAGAGATCAAAATCAGCTAACGGTGCAAAGGTAATGGACGGGCCAAAAATATTGCGGATAATAGAAGAATCGGTCGTTGCCCCTTGGGCAATGAGTACATCACGCAGCTGAATATCTGCGCGCATGGCACCGCACGTACCGATGCGGATGAGTTTTTCGACACCATAATCGCGAATCAGTTCATTCACATAAATAGAAATAGAAGGAATGCCCATGCCTGTGCCTTGCACAGAAATACGTTTTCCTTTATACGTGCCTGTATATCCCAGGATATTCCGTATTTGATTGTAACACTGTGCATCTTCCAAAAACGTTTCAGCAATGTACTTTGCCCGCAAGGGATCTCCTGGCAGTAAAATCCGGTCGGCAATGTCCCCTTGCTTTGCTTCAATATGTAAGCTCATGGCTAAACCCCTTTCTGTAACCTTTTCTTTACATTTTACCACATCTTTCTTATCTTGTTATGATATATGATATAATACTCCATATAAAAGAAAGGTTTTCAGGAGGGATTGGTATGAATATTACAGTTTTAGGCTGTGGACGCTGGGGCGCTTTCCATGCCTGGTATGCCCATCACATTGGTCATCGTGTAACCCTTTGGGGCCGTCCGGGTTCCCCTCATTTGGCAGAGCTTATTTCTCAGCGCCGCAACGAATATATGACGCTGCCCAGAGATATTGCCCTGACGGCAGATCTGACAGGGGCACTGGCCAGTGCTGATGTAGTCATCATCAGCATCAGCGCCCAGCAGCTGCGCAATCTGGCCGGACAAATCAAGGCTACGGGCCTGACCAAAACGCCCTTTATTCTCTGTATGAAAGGCCTCGAAATCGGTACGGGAAAACGCCTGACCACGGTAATGAAAGAAGTACTGGGCCCCCAGGTACACACCATTGTCTGGGTCGGTCCGGGACATGTCCAGGATTTCCTCGCCGGCATGCCTAATTGTATGGTCATGGCCTCGGATAACTTGGACCGCACCAAGCACATAGCCAATCTCTTCAGCAGTCCCTTAATCCGTTTTTATTACGGCAAGGATCTCTTAGGTACAGAAATCGGCGCCGCTGCCAAAAACGTCATTGGCATTGCCGCCGGTATGCTCGACGGCTATCATTATACGAGCCTCAAGGGAGCCCTCATGGCCCGGGGAACACACGAACTGTCGCGCCTCATCGCCGCCATGGGAGGCGACGCCATGACCGTCTACGGCTTAAGCCACTTAGGGGATTATGAGGCAACCCTCTTTTCCCGGCACAGCAATAACCGCCGTTTTGGCGAAGATTTCATCCTGGGCAAACCCTTTACCAAGCTGGCCGAAGGTGTCTATACCAGCCAGGCTCTCGTCGACTTGTCCGGCGCCTACCAGGTAGAGCTGCCCATTACCCGGACGATTTACGAAATCATTTGTCATCAAAAAGATCCCTTAGAAGGATTACAGGATCTCTTCCTTCGTTCCCAAAAGGAAGAATAAGAAAAAGGTATCGCTTTTTGTGGCGATACCTTTTTCTTATTAGCCGTTATCTTTTTCGATGCTCACTTTTGTCCCGTCTACGGTCGTTACCTGCGACGTTGTCGCTGCCGGCTCTGCCGGCGTTGTTGCAGCTTCGTTGTGGGAAGCAATCGTCTTGGCTACGGTTTCAGTATCTGCCGGCGTAACAGGTGCAGCAGCGGCAGGTGCAACAGCGGCAGGTGTAGCAGCGGCTGCCGGCACTGCTTCCGTCGCCGTTACCGGTGCGGCTGGAGCCGATTCGTCAGGGACTACACCGGCCCAGATGGAAATAATCTTGCCATTTTCTACGCCAAAGCTAAAGCCGCCAAAATCGTTCGGCATAGCCGGATTGGGTTCCATGGCATAATGATAGTACGTCACGCCATTGACATTGCCAATGCGTTCACACGTACCATATTTTTCCGTAATAACAGAAGCATCCATACCGACACCGACACCGGCTGGCGTATTGAGACCGTTATGGCCGGACGAAAGAACCGTATATACCGTATTCGTGCTGGCGTTGGCTGTGAGGACAAAGGAATTGCCATACGTATACGTAGCTTCTGCAGGCGTATCAAAACTCGTACTGGCCGGCTGCCCATAAATACTCTTCACGTAGTCCATAGACGAACCGGGGCCTACGCCACCGATCAGTACCTGCGTATAGGGGATTGCCGCCAGGCAGACTGAGCTGCAAATGGCAGCTCCTAACGATAAAAGACACGCTTTTTTCCATACAGATTTCAATTTCACAATAGGGCCTTCTTTCTCAAGTATCATTCGTTCAATAGTATAACAGATACTGAAAAAAAAGGAACGGCAAAAGAGGCGAATTTTTTGCAATTTTCTAGCGATCAAAGAAAGGATCCTTGCCGGCTACAGAAAGGGCGATTCCCAGCCATTTGTAATCTTTGCCGTATGCCATTTCACCGGCTGCCTTGCCGATGGAGGCATAGATTCGCGTATCCGTCAGGTCCAGATTGGCAATGACCGCTGCCGAAGACAGGGCAATGCCCAAATCGACGTAAATGTAGGCGCAATTGCCACCGGCAGCACGGCAGCCGGAACAGTCGCCAAAATCACAGAAATTACATTCTTTGAGGCCCCGGTATCCTTTTTCGACACCGATCAGTACGACAGCGCCGGCAGCCCGTACGTTACCGGCGTCGCGGCCGTACCAGTGCTGCCAGTCGTCAGCAAAATGAGCCTTGCCAAATTCCTCCATTTTAGCCGCCAGGGCTTCTTTTTCTGCCCCAGTGACTACCAATGTATGAATGCCATCGATATGGCGTGTTTTCGGTGCCGTACGGGCAGCTGCACACATTCTGGCAGCCGTCGTCAGTACCGCTGTATGTTCCATTTCTTCACCTGTATATAACATGTGAATTCCCCCTTTTCATTTTTATCTATCATAGCAGACCAGCCAGAGCCTAGCCAGCCTTTTTCTTGCACCAGAACAGAAAACAAGGTATAATACGTTGCAAACAACTATTATTTTTTATTACTAAAAGGAGCTGTCATATAATTTGGATTTTTCACTAGGACAACAATTTCTTGTTATCCTCTTGCTGATTATTGGTAACGGTATATTTTCTATGCTGGAAATGTCCATAGTCAGTTGCAACCAAGCCCGACTGGAATCCCTGGCTGAAGAGGGAAACGGATCGGCAAAGATCGTCATTAAATTACGGGAAAACCCAAATAAAATGTTTTCGACGGTCCAGTTTGGCATGACCCTGGTCAGTTTGCTTACCGGTGTCTACGGTGGTACTGCCATGGCCGAACCCATGTCGGAATACCTCATATCACTGTTGCCTTCCCTGGCTCCCTATGCCTATTCTATCAGCCTGGCTGCACTGGTCATTGCCATTACCTATTTGACCTTAATTTTAGGAGAACTGGTGCCCAAACGGCTGGCCATTGATAATCCCGAACGTATTGCCTGTCTGCTGGCCCGGCCGATGCTCTATTTTTCCTCGTTTTGTACGCCCCTGGTTTGGTTCCTGTCCGCGTCTACAGCGGCCGTCATGAAACTCATGGGTGCCAGCCAGCCTAAAAAGCAGCCCGTTACGGAGGATGAAATCAAACTGCTCCTCGAACAGGGTGCTGAACTCGGTGCCTTTGCCAAAGAGGAACCGGAGCTGGTAGACCGCGTCTTCCGTTTGGCCGATATGGACGTCAGCGATATCATGACCAACCGGACCCAGATCGACTGGATTGACCTGGAAGATCCGGAAGACACGATCATTCAGGAAATGATCGAATGCAATCACATGATGCTGCCCATTGGCCGTGGTTCCCTCGATGACTTTGTCGGCATCGTTTCTATTGCCGAAGTGTTTGGCAAATACCACGCAGCCGTACACAGCCAAAAAATTCCTTCCATGATCCACATCATCGAATCCAGCCTGCGCCGGCCTACGTACGTACCGGAATCGATGGATATCATGAAGGCCGTCCAGGTATTCCGTGAACAAGGCGTGCATGAAGCAGCCGTCCTCGACGAATATGGCAGCCTGAGCGGCATTGTCACCTTGCACGATATTCTGGAAGAGCTCGTAGGCATCATGCCTGCCGGCGAAGAAGAAAAACAGGAAGAAGCGAACCGCATCATCCGCCGGGGACCCAACCAATGGCTCATGGAAGGCCTCCTGACGATTGAAGAATTTAAAGATTTCTTCGATTTGGATGAAGACCTGCCTGGCGAAGAAGATGACCTCTATAAAACCTTAGCCGGTTTTATTACCTATGAAATCGGGCGTATACCGGCAGAAACAGACACGTGTACGTGGCAGCATTTCACTTTTGAAGTCATGGATATGGATAACCTGCGGGTCGATAAAATTCTCGTAACCCAAAACCTGCCGGAAAAAACGGAAGAATCGTAAGATTCTTCCGTTTTTTTTACTAGACCCAAATATCAATGCCGCCGTGGTGATGCCAGCCACCGCCCCAGCCGACGCCAATACCAATGCCGACACCGACATTCCGGCCGCTGCTGCCCGTATGGCGGTCAGCCGTTTCTATGACGCGTACGCTCTTAGTCAGCGTACGTATGGTATCTCCCATTTTCAGGTCAATAACCAAATCCGTCTTGCCTTCACTTTGGGGCATAATATTCAGTTCATCTGACACGGAGGCAATAGACGTGTTGAGGCTCGTCACCTTAATATCATAGGGCAGGCGTCCCGGCACGTGGACGCGCAGGATACCATGGCTGCCCATTTGTATTTTATCGGGATAGACGACGACTTCAGCTTTTTCCAGCAACTTGTCAGCTGTACCAAAGATCATAGCCCCATCGCCGTTTTGGGATAAGCGCCAGACGCAGGAACCATCCTTGGCCACGAAATAACTGCCTATAAGAACATGCGTGTCCGTAGCATAGGCTTTGACGCTGTACAAATAGTTACTTGTCAGGTTCTTTTCTACGCGGTAATAATACTGGCTTCTTACGGCCGGCAGGCCCGTCCGCTCTTTGGCAATTTCTTCTAAGAGGCCCGTTACCTTTTCATAGGTTGAACCGGAAACGAGATAATACTTTTCCGGATGCTTCATATTCACAGCCGGGTCTGTCTGTACTTCCGGTATCACCGGTGCCGTAACGGCCGTTCCCGGTGCCGCTGTGCCTGCAGGCGCCGTCGTTTCTGCCGGCGCAGCCGCCAGGACCGTGCCGCACAGGAGACACGCGCTAAGGCTCGTAATAACCCATTTTTTCAGCATGGGCTCGTCCCCCTTTCTAAAGCTAACCTTTACTCTTTCATTATAAAGCCTGTCCGGTCCGGGTGCAATGAATCTGGAACAAGTAAAAAAAGCAGTTCTCCCAGGTTATGGGAAAACTGCTTTTTTATTGGCTTACAAATCGAGATTACGTACTTTTTTCGCGTTTTCTTCAATGAATTTACGGCGCGGTTCTACTTTGTCGCCCATGAGGACCGAGAAGATCTGGTCAGCAGCGACAGCATCTTCCAAATGGACCTTGAGCATGGTCCGGTTAGCCGGATCCATCGTCGTTTCCCAGAGCTGTTCCGGGTTCATTTCCCCTAAGCCTTTATAGCGCTGGACGACAACAGACGAATCGTTGCCCAGTTCAGCCAGTTTGGCATTCATCGCTTCATCTGTATAGAGATACCAGACCTGTTTGCCCTTGCGTACCTGATAGAGAGGCGGCTGGGCAATATAGACATGGCCTTCTTCGATGAGGGGTTTCATGAAACGGTAGAAGAACGTCAGAAGCAGCGTCCGGATATGGGCACCGTCTACATCGGCATCGGTCATGATGATGATTTTATCGTAGCGCCGTTTGGTAATATCAAATTCTTCACCAATCCCCGTGCCAAAGGCGGTGATCATGGAACGGATTTCATCATTCGAAAGAATTTTATCAAGACGTGCTTTTTCAACGTTGATGATTTTGCCGCGCAACGGCAAAATAGCCTGGAATTTACGATCCCGGCCCTGTTTTGCCGAACCACCGGCGGAATCCCCTTCGACGAGGTAAATTTCCGTTTCATCCGGATTCTTATCAGAGCAATCAGCCAGTTTGCCTGGCAGGCTGCTGATTTCCAAGGCATTTTTACGGCGCGTCAGTTCTCTGGCCTTACGGGCAGCCTGACGGGCCCGGGCTGCCGAAATGGTCTTGTTGATAATATTTTTAGCTTCTGCCGGGTGTTCTTCCAGGTATTCCCGCAGGCCGTCGGAAACGATATTATCGACAATCCCTTTGACTTCACTATTACCGAGCTTGGTCTTCGTCTGGCCTTCAAACTGCGGTTCCCGTACTTTGACGCTGATGACCGCCGTCAGCCCTTCACGGACATCATCACCGGAAAGATTTTCTTCGTTTTCCTTGATCAGGCCGGCCTGACGGCCATAATCGTTGATCGTCCGGGTAAGGCCGGAGCGGAAGCCGGAAAGGTGGGTTCCCCCTTCTTCCGTAAAGATGTCGTTAACAAAGCTTAAAATATTTTCACTATAGCCATCGTTATACTGCATGGCAATATCGACGATGACCTTATTTTTTTCACCGTCAATATTGACGACAGTCGGATTCACAGGGGTACGTTTTTCGTTCAAAAATTCAACAAAGGAGGTTAAGCCGCCTTCATAGCAATATACTTCCTGCTTGCCTTCCCCCCGTTTATCCGTCAGCGTAATATGGAGGCCCTTATTGAGGAAGGCCAGTTCACGCAGACGCGTTTTCAAGGTGTCAAAATCATATACCGTATCGGGGAAGATTTCCTTATCAGGCTTAAAGGTAACATGCGTACCCGTTTCTTCGCCGGGATGTAAAGGACGTACCTGCATGAGAGGCTGATCCGTAATGCCGCGGGCGAAGGAAATGGTATACAAATAGCCGTCACGTTTTACTTCTACACGTGTCCATTCACTCAAGGCGTTGACGACGGAAATACCGACGCCGTGGAGACCACCGGAAATGGGGTAGCCGTCACCGCCAAATTTCCCGCCGGCATGCAGGACTGTCAGGACGACTTCAACAGCCGGTTTGCCTACTTTATGCATGGCTACAGGAATACCGCGGCCATTATCGACTACGCTAATACTGTTATCGGCTTCAATTTCTACTTCAATATGTGTACAATAGCCAGCCAAGGCTTCGTCAATACTGTTATCTACGACTTCATACACCAGATGATGCAAACCGCGCAGACTCGTACTGCCAATATACATGCCCGGTCGTTTACGAACGGCTTCCAGGCCTTCAAGGACCTGAATTTGTTCGGCACCATACTTTATTTTCTTGCCTTCCGACATATAACGATTCCTCCTATTCTGAAAACTATGCTATTGCACAGTCCAGCTCTCCGTATGTATTTCACAGTGCTGTATACGAAAAGATGTGTCAACGTCTTATTATACCAAATTTTGCCCGTTCATTCCACACTCAGCAGCGTTTCATACCGCCGGACCAGTGTCTGTACTGCCAGAGGAGAGCCATAAATAGCATCATCCGTCAGGACATAGCTGCGTACGTGTGCTCCATTTTGCGGGTCCGCCAGCCGGTAAGGCAAATGATACGACGTAACGGGATTGGCCTTGCCCGTACGGCCGGGATCACTATGAAAAAAGGCGACGATATGCCTTACATCAATCATCTGACTGCCGCCGATGTGCAGATACATGGTTCTTCCCTTCTTCTTTTTCTTTGTTCTCTTTTTTCCGGTACCGGTTCGTTAAATTACGGATCAGATCATCTGTCAGCTCTGACGGTGTCTTGCGCGTAATGTACAGAGTGAGCAAAATATCATCCACCGGCGTATCTGTATTATGGTAAATCTTGTCTATGAGTTTATAAATGCAGTCCCGGCGTACCTCATTATAGACGTTTTCTACTTCTTTATTGACGGCCACGCTGCCGGCCTCGCCAAATTGTGCCAGCGTCAGCCAGGGCTGTTCTTTTAGGATCGAATAGGCCCAGCGTATTTTTTCCTGCCAGGCCTTGCGCCGGCAAAAGAGACACAGTGTTTCCCATTCTTCCAGCCAGCGGCCACACTGGGGACACGTCCTGTAGCCTGCCGCCTCGTGGGCCAGACGGTTCTTTTCACTGGCATAGCGGGCGGCCCTGATTTTGCTGCGCAGTGGTTCCTTGATTCCTTCGGTCTGCGCCTTGACGCTTGCGACAAATTCATCACTGAGCACAATATTGCGGATAGCTGTATGCAGTTTTTTCTGCAGTGCGTTTTCTTTCTTTTCTTCCTGGAAAACAGGCGGCAGTGGTTTGCGGCCGGCTTTGACAAAGCGGACGGAGTGCACAAAATCACTGCCAATAAAGGCATTCAATTTATCTTGTATGTCCTGCTGGATAATGAAGAGCTGATTCATCCAAATAGAATTGGTAACGCCTATCACTACTTCATGTTTATCCATATCTTTAATATAAGAATATTTCGCAACTTGTTTGCCGACGATCTGTTCCCAATCCCGCTTAGCCATGTAAAAGCGCAAGGGATATAAGAGCTTGTATTTTTCTAGTACTGTGGGAATACTTTGTCCGGCCTGGGATAAGTTGCCTTTTCGTTCAGTCATAGGCAGCCACCTTTCCCTGCTCAATCCGGATGAAAGAGCAGCCTTCCATGGAACGGAATAAATCCGGCTCTGTCGTCGTAATAAAGGTCTGGATCCGGCCCCGGACGAAGGCCAGTAAGGCCTGTCTGCGGCTGCTGTCCAGTTCACTCATGACGTCGTCTAAGAGTAAGACCGGATATTCACCGGTTTCCGATTTAATATATTCCAGTTCAGCCAATTCTAACGATAATACAGCCGTACGCTGCTGACCTTGAGAGCCAAATTTTTTCAGATCCGCTCCGTTGGCGGTAAAAACCAAATCGTCACGATGGGGGCCTACAGACGTAGACATATGGTAGATATCCTGCTGTAAATGGGCCTGCAATTTTTCATAAAACCAGGCTGCATCTGCCACCTTTCCCTGTCCGTCACCATAGGGCTGTTCATAAGCCAGGGCCAGTATTTCCCCACTGCTGATCCGTTTGTGAATGACGCCGGCCAGAAAGCCTATTTTATGGAGCGCATCGAGACGGCGTGCCGTTATGTCTGCAGCCAGGCCGGCAATTTGCCGGTCCCATTCTTCTAACGATAAAGGCCCTTCGTATTTCATCTTTTTTAACAGCAGGTTGCGCTGGGCTATAGCCCGGTTATAACGCAGCAGAGTGCGGCAATAGACAGGACTGACCTGGGATATTTCCCGGTCTAGAAAGCGGCGCCGCAGAGCCGGTCCGGCTTTGATCAGCTGCAGATCCTCCGGCGAAAAAAGGACCTCATTCAGCGTGCCGATGAGCTCCCGCTGGGGTACCTTGGTTTCATTGACCCAGAGCTCTTTTTTCGCTGTATGGGAAAGGATGATTTTAATCTGCTGGGCAACCTGGTTACGTGTAAAAGAGAGGATGAGACTGGCCTCCTGGGCTTGAAAGCGGATGAGATCCGCATCCTGCAGGCCCCGGTAGGATTTGCCAAAGCTGGCCATATACAGGGCTTCCAAAAGATTCGTTTTTCCTTGTCCGTTTTTTCCATACAAAATGACGATAGATGCCGGAAAAGAAACGCACTCTGCTTCATAATTGCGATAGTTATGTAAACGAATCTGATGTATCTGCATAGCTTATTCTCCGCATACCCGGTATGTGCCACAGCCTTTTACTTCTACGACATCGCCGTCATGGAGCTGCTTTCTTTTCACCTGGCACAGTTCGCCGTTGACAAAGATTTTCTTATCATCCAAAAACATGCGGATCTGTCCGCCCGTGGCAATCACATCGGCTAATTTTAAAAGTTGGTCTAACTGAATCATATCTGTTTTTATTTTAATATTCTTTATCATTTCGTCCTCATAGGTGTTACGACAAATAAACAATTATTATCATCTTTATTTTGTACCAGTACCGGTTTGTTTTCGCCTAATTTCAAGACGACGTCGTCGGCTTCACAATGTTTCAGGAGGTCGAGAAGAAGCTTTCCGTTCAAAGCGATATGGAGGGGATCCCCTATAGCCTGGCAGGGAACACTGTCGGCAATGGTACCGTAATCCGGATTCTGGCTGGTCATATTGATGCTTTCATTGGTAACCATAAAATCGATGACATTGTAGCCGGCATCTTTAGCGATGAGGGATGCCCGTTCGACGGCATTCGTAAATTCCTGGCGGTTGACCGTGGCGACACAGGAAAACTGGCTGGGAATGACGCGGTGGTAGTCGGGGAATTCACCTTCGATCAGGCGCGTCTTCATATATACGTTGGTAAAAGTTACGGCCAGAGAATTGCGCAGCAAAATGATATCGACCATTTCCGGAATATCTGTCGGCAAGTGACGGGAAATTTCGGCTAAGAGGCGGCTGGGAATGACGGCCTTAAAGGGCTGATCGACTGGTTTTTCCAGGCTGGCTGATTTGTAGGCCAGGCGGTGTGTATCTGTAGCGACCATATTGATTGTCGTACCGGATACGTCCAGGTAGGTGCCGGAGAAGATAGGGCGTACTGTGTCTGTCGAGCAGGCAAAAGCTGTGTGTTCGATTAAATCTTTTAAGGTAATGCTGTCTGTTGTGAATTGGACTTGTCCGGAGTTGACAATATCTACTTCGGAAAAGTCATCCGGGTTGATTGTCAGGCATTCGAATTTCAGTTTGCCACCCTTTAAAAGGAGCTGTGTGTCACCGTTTTGTTTGATCATTTCGATTTCGTCTCCTGGCAGGCGACGTGTCAGTTCTGTAAGATAGGGATTAGCTATATATGCTTCTCCTTTTTCTTCTATGATTCCGGGTACATGGATGCGGATTGCCATGTCGAAGCCGTTGGCTTGAAATTCAATATGTTCACTGACTGCTTTAATAAGGAACCCTGATTGTGAGTGGAGTTCCGTAGTGCTAAGCTGAGCTATTCTATGTACGGCCTGGAGGCCTTTATTGAGATCTTCCTTTTTGAGTTTCAGTTTCATGGTTGTCCCCTTTTCTACTGTGGTGAGTTTAATTGAGAAAGAGTAAAAGATCGTAATAATAGTAATAGGCGCTGTGCAATTGTGTATAAGTGGTTAAACCCCTGTATTTTCAGCTATCCACAGGTGTGTATAAATTGTGGATAACCAGAGATTATCTATCCACATTTCCACCGTTTTTCGGGGCTTGTGGAAAACTTTTTAGTTATCCACATTGTGTGCGCCTACTTATCCACGCCTGTAATCTGTGTCTTTAACTGCTCAATCATCTTACGAAAGCTTTCGTTGCTTTTAATTTCATCAGATACTTTATTGCAGGCGTGCATAACTGTCGTATGGTCACGGCCGCTAAAGGCAGTACCGATATGTGGAAAGGTATTTTCTGTCAATTCCCGGCAAAGGTACATGGCAATCTGGCGGGGAATAACGATAGATTTCGTCTTTTTCTTGCTCATCAGATCTTCATACTTTACTTTATAGAATTGGCAGACAGTCCGTGTAATTTCATCTATCGTAATATACTTCTTTTTATTATTAGTCTTTACCAGGTCCTGTAAGGCCTTTTGGGTCAGCTCCAGTGTAATGGGAGAATGGGCCTGCGAGGCCAGGAGTGTGACACGGACGAAGGCGCCTTCGAGCTCACGGATATTTTCACTGACGTTCGAAGCGATATAATCGATAGCTTCCTTTTGAAATTCGATATGCTCGGCTTCGGCGCGGCTGCGCAGAATGGCCGTACGCGTTTCCAGGTCCGGCGGGTCGATGCTGGTTACCATGCCGCCTTGGAAACGGGATCGCAGGCGGTCTTCCATTTTTTTTATATCCTGGGGCGGACGGTCGCTGGTAAATACCATTTGTTTATGGTCCTGGTAAAGCTTGTTGAAGGTATGGAAAAACTCTTCCTGTGTGTGTTCCTTGTTTTCGAGAAACTGAATATCATCGACGAGCAGTACGTCTACATTGCGGTAGCGCTGGCGGAAACTTTCCGAGCTTTTATCCTGAATGGATTGGATCAGCTCGTTGGCAAAGTCTTCACTGGTAATGCAGCGCAGGACCATGTTGGGGAAGTTTTCACGAATGCGGTGGCCAATGGCCTGCATGAGATGGGTTTTACCGAGGCCGGAGCCGCCATATATAAAGAAAGGATTATATTTCTGGGCCGGTGCTTCGGCAATCGAAAGGGCTGCTGCGTGGGCAATGCGGTTGCTGTTGCCGACGATAAACGTTTCAAAGGTATAATTGCTGTTTAATTCATCGGCTGTCGTCAAGGGTTTTACGTCGTTTTTGGGCGGTGTCAGTGGCAATGCATCCTGGACGAAAAGTTCCGGCTGTACGACTTCGATGGCTGGCGTAATAGGCGGATCTACTGCTGGTTCTGCTTCCTCCGGCTGTAATTCCGGTTCGTCTATGCCATGCGTTTCTTGTAGCAGTGCGTTCGTCGTTTTTTCGGCAGCCGTACTGACAATGGCTTCTTCTTCGCCTTCACTGCTATAGATCAGCCGGACCGTTGTCGCCTTTCCCGTTACCTGGGAAGCCGCATTTTCCAGGAGACCTGTGTATTTTTTGCTGATAAATTTACAAATAAAGAGGCCTGTCGTATCGAGAGTCAGTATATCGTTCTCATACGTATAGGGAATCAGGGCTGTTTCAAACCAGTTGTCATAAATTTGTGGAGGTATTTCCTGCTGGATTTTAGCCAGGATTCCCAGCCAAAGTGATGTCAGATCCATGCTTGCCATGTCATGCATTCCTTCCTCTTGTGGATATGTTTATAATCCCTTGTGGATAAAGTGGGTAAAATAGGGCTGAAAAAAACGGAAAGCCGATGAATATCGAATTTCCGACATAATGGAAGTTATCCACATTTTGTGGATAACTTGTGGATAACTAGGTGAATATCTTCCCGAAGATCACATTGACATTGTACATCAAAAGTGGATAATACACAAATAGAACTTGTGTTTTTACTTGTACACAGGGCTGTGGATAACTTTTTTTCGCCTCATGTAAGACCGGAAAAAATAAAATGTAAGCGGAAATGATTGACATGAGCAGTCGGATTGTCTATAATTACACTGTTATGGTGTAAATTCTATATACGTTGTATCGATACGAAGGAGGTGTCTACATTGAAACAGACATATCAGCCGAACGAACTGTGGAAAAAAAGAACCCATGGCTTCCGTGAAAGAATGAAGACCAAAGGTGGCCGCATGGTTTTGAAAAAACGCCGCATGAAAGGCAGAAAGAAGCTTTCTGCTTAATTTTTTCAGATGAACAGAAAAGTTCCACAGAGGAATTTTTCTGTTCATCTGTAATTTTTAGGAATTACAGCTTAGGAACTTACGATGTATGAATTAAATAAAGAAAAGCGGTTGCGTAAGAACCGGGAATATCAGCTTGTCTACCGCCGCGGTAAATCTTTCGTAAATCGCTTAGCCGTTTTATACGTATTGCCCCGTTCCCCGAAACAGCCGTCACGCATCGGCTTTGTTACAGGGAAAAAGATCGGCTGTGCTGTAGAACGCAACCGCTGTCGCCGGTTAATGAAGGAAGTCTACCGCTTGCATCAGGATTCCCTGCAGGACGGCTATGATGTAGTATTAATCGGACGCAGCTATTTAAAAGATGTAGGATATAAAGAAGCTGAAAAAAGTATCCTCCAGCTATTTCGCCGGGCCAATATATGGAAGAAGCGAATGCAATGAAAGCACTCTTCATTTTCGTAATACGTTTTTATCAGGTATGTGTATCTCCGCTACGGCTGCCATGTTGCCGTTTTTACCCTACGTGCTCCGCCTATGCCTTGGAAGCTGTACAGAAATACGGTGCCTTGAAAGGCGGTTATCTGGCAGTAAAGCGCATTTTAAAATGCCATCCTTTCCATAAGGGAGGTTACGATCCTGTACCTTAATAAATTAGACAGATGAAAAAGAGGCTGTCTGATTTTTTATCCTTTTTATTCGACAGGAGTTGAGTTTATTGAGCTTTTTTAGCGGAATTATGGATATATTAACAGGTTTCATGTCCGTCTGCCTCGATTATTGTTATGCCTTCACCCATATGATTGGTTACCCGAGCTATGGCATTGCAATTATTTTATTGACGATCATCATCAAGCTGATTCTGGCGCCTTTAACGGCAAAGCAGATCCATTCCATGGAAGGCATGCAGAAAATACAGCCGAAGATCAAGGAATTGCAAAAGAAATACAAAGGCGACCAGGCAAAAATGCAGGCAGCCCTGCAGAAATTATATAAGGAAGAAAAGGTCAGCCCCTTTTCAGGATGCCTGCCGATCATCATTCAGATGCCGTTCCTGATTTCTATTTTTTATGCCCTGAGGGCATATCCTTACGATCCGGCATATGAAAGCTTTTTATGGATGCCCAGCCTGGGTGCTGCCGATCCGACGTATATCATGCCTATCCTTTCCGCCATTTCTACCTTTGGCATTCAAAAGCAGATGAGCGGTACGCAGGTAGCGATGAATGATGCGCAGGCAAAGCAGCAGAAAATCATGCAGATCGTCATGCCTCTCTTCATCGGCTGGATCAGCATCAGCTTCCCTAGCGGTCTTGTTATTTACTGGGTCGTTTCCAACGTATTCCAGTGGGTACAGCAACTCATCATGTTCCGCGGCAAAAAGAAAGGAGCTAATGCATGAACAGTGTAGAAGCTACAGGCAAAACGATCGAAGATGCCGTCCGCTCTGGCCTGGTTCAATTGGGATTAACCCGTGATGAAGCTGATGTCGAAGTATTAGCTGAACCGAAAAGCGGTTTTCTCGGTCTTGGCAGCAAGCCTGCCCAAGTACGGGTAACGGCTAAGAAAGAAGCAGCCCATGTACTCTTCCGTCAGCAAGAAGAGGCGGCTGCCGCACAGGAAGTACCTGTGCCTGCTGTTGAAAAAGAAGACAGCAAGGCAGTTACAGAAGAAAAAGAAGTGGCTCCTGCCGCTACGGCTCCGGCTGCGGAAATGACAGCACCTGCTGTTGCTAACGCACCGGAAGCAGCACCGGCTGTAGCCCTTGCCGATACAGAAGAAACGAAACCCGTATACACAGCGGAAGAAGCCGCCGCTCAGGCAAAACGCTTCTTACAGGAAGTTCTTGCCAATATGGGCCTGCAAGTGATGATCGAAAAGATGATCAAGCCGGACAAGATTGTCCTCCACTTGCACGGGAAAAATCTGGGCATTCTCATCGGTAAGCACGGACAAACGCTGGATGCGCTGCAGTATCTGACGAATCTGACGATTAATCAGAGTCATGAAGGCCGTCATTTTGTCATGCTCGATGTAGAAAATTACCGCCATCGCCGTGAAGAAACGTTAAAACAGCTGGCTGTACGCCTTTCCGGGCGTATTAAGAAAAAAGGCGATAAAGTAGTTTTAGAACCGATGAACGGGTATGAACGCAAGATCATTCACGTGGCACTGCAGGATAAGGAACACGTCCGGACGGAAAGTGAAGGACAGGATCCTTACCGTCATGTAGTCATTTATTACGCAGAATAAACGCAGGATAACACCTGCAAAAAAACCCGGTGCTGGCACCGGGTTTTTTTGAAAGGAGGAACTCTTCCTATGCTCTACGATGCAACAGATACGATTGCGGCTATTACGACGCCCTTAGGCGAAAGCGGGATCGGCGCCATCCGCATTAGCGGTCCTGACGCATATACCCTGGGTGACCGTATCTTTCACAGCCAGTCCCAAACTCCCTTAGGCGAAAGACGGGACCGGTCTATCCAATACGGCACTATTGTCGATGAACAAGGCCATTGCATAGATGAAGTATTGGCCCTGATCATGAAGGGCCCTCATTCCTATACGGCTGAGGATGTACTCGAAATTCAATGTCATGGCGGCCGTCAGTCCTTGGCTGCTATTTTAGCGCTTATTTTGCGTCAAGGTGCCCGCCTGGCCAATCCCGGTGAGTTTACGGAACGGGCCTTTGTCAACGGCCGTATTGACCTGGCCCAGGCAGAGGCCGTGATGGATGTCATTCAGGCGAAAAGCAAAGCCGGTCTTACCAGTGCCGTAAGCCAGCTGGAGGGCCGCCTTTCCCAGGCCGTCCGGTCTGTGCGTCAGGAACTGACCGAACTGATTACGCGCCTGGAAGTCATGATCGATTACCCGGAAGAAGATTTGGAAGATATTGTCGTACCTGATGTCAGTGCAGCCCTGCAGACGATGCAGGAGAAAATCCAGGCCATGCTGGAAAACTCCCAAAGTGGCAAAATGATCCGCGATGGCGTCGTTGCAGCCATTGCCGGCGTGCCCAATGCCGGTAAATCGAGCCTCCTGAACCGCTTTTTGCAGGAAGAACGGGCCATCGTTACAGATGTACCGGGGACGACGCGGGACGTACTGGAAGAATGGATCGTCCTCCAGGGCGTACCTGTTTGTCTCGTCGATACAGCCGGGATCAGGCAAACGGAAGATACTGTCGAAAAGATAGGTGTCGACCGGGCCCGGAAATATCTGGACCGGGCCGATATCGTCATGGTAGTCATTGACGGCTCCCGGGCCCTGACGGAAGAAGACCGTCAGATCCTCGCCTCGGTAAAGGGCAAAAAAGCCATTATCGTCTTAAATAAAGAAGACCTGCAAAAAGAAGTGACCGTCTCTGACCTGACGGACTACGGCTTCCCTGTATGTCCTATTTCAGCCAATACAGGCGCCGGTATGGATGCATTAAAAGAGCGCCTGCTCCAGGAAGTCCTGGCCCACGGCCTGATGGACGGCCAGAGTGCCCTCCTGACCAATACGCGGCATATCGAGCTGGTGCGGCAAAGTGCAGCCGCCTTGACACGGGCCCAGGAATCCCTGGCCGCCGGCATGCCTCTCGATTGTGCTGTCGTCGATATTCGCGAAGCCTGGGACCTTTTGGGATCCATTACGGGGGAAACGGTTCATGCCGATATTGTAGAAGAAATATTCAGCCGTTTTTGTTTGGGAAAATAATACGAGTTCATACATTACGCAAAGGAAGGAATTTCCATGTTTGTCATAGATACATACGATGTCATCGTCATTGGTGCCGGCCATGCCGGCTGTGAAGCGGCCCTGGCCAGTGCCCGTTTGGGAGCTAAAACACTGATGGCCACGCTTAACCTGGATAATATTGCCCTCATGCCCTGTAATCCGGCCGTTGGCGGCCCCGGTAAGAGCCACTTAGTGCGGGAAATCGACGCCTTAGGCGGACAAATGGGCATCAATACGGACTGGACATGCCTGCAAATGCGCATGCTCAATACAGGCAAAGGGCCGGCTGTGTATTCCTTGCGGGCCCAGTCGGATAAAAAGCTCTATCAGATGACCATGACGAAAACCTTGGAAAATCAGGAAAATCTCGATGTACGCCAGCTCATGGTGACGGACCTCCTCATCGAAGATGGCAAGGTAACGGGCATCCGTACGGAATTAGGTGAAGTATATAAGGCGGCCTGTGTCATTTTGGCGACCGGTACGTACTTAAAGGGGAAAATCATCATTGGCGAGTGCACCTACTCCGGCGGCCCGGTAGGACAGCGGTCGGCTGAAGACCTGTCGGCTTCCCTGCTCGGGGCAGGCCTCCATCTCATGCGCTTTAAAACCGGTACGCCTGCCCGCGTCGACCGGCGGACCTTGCGGACGGAGGAAATGACCATTCAAGAAGGCGATACAGACGGTCACGCCTTTTCCTTTATGTCGGAACGGGAAAACCGCAACAAGGAATGCTGCTGGCTGACCTTTACGAATGAAGAAACACACCGCATCATCCGGGAAAATCTGGACCGGGCACCTATGTGTAATGGTACGATTGAAGGCATTGGCCCGCGCTACTGCCCTTCTATCGAATCGAAAATCGTCCGCTTTGCCGACAAGAAACGGCATCAGCTCTTTATTGAACCGGAAGGAGAAGCGACGGAAGAAATGTACGTCCAGGGCATGAGTACGAGTATGCCAATTGATGTGCAGTATGAATTTTTGCATACCATTCCGGGCCTGGAAGACGTGCGCATTATGCGTCCGGGCTATGCCATTGAATACGATTGCCTTGACCCCTTGCAGCTGACCCCGGCCTTGGAAACAAAGCAGGTCAGCGGCCTCTTTTCCGCCGGCCAGTCCAATGGGACCAGCGGTTATGAAGAAGCTGCCGCCCAGGGACTCATGGCCGGTATTAATGCAGCCCGCAAGGTCCAGGGAAAAGAACCGTTTATTTTAACGCGTGCCGAAGCGTATATCGGCGTACTGATTGATGATCTGGTCACAAAGGGTACGGAAGAACCATACCGCATGATGACCAGCCGCAGTGAATACCGTCTCATCCTGCGTCAGGATAATGCAGACCTGCGCCTCACCCAGAAGGGCTACGACCTGGGTCTCGTAAGCCAGGCACGCTACGACCGCTTTTGCGCCAAAAAAAAGGCTATTGCCGACGGCATAGCTGCGCTGCGGGCCATTTCTATTACGCCCAGCAAGGCCATGGGAGAAAAGCTGCAGGCCTTGGGGACAGCACCGGTACATACTGGGCTTACGGCCTATGAACTGCTGCGCCGCCAGGAATTGACCTATGACCGGCTGCAGACAGTCTTCGAGCTGCCCGATCTGAATGCTGATGTAAAAGAAGAAATCGAAATCATGATCAAATATGAAGGCTATATTAACCGCCAGCTGGAACAGGTAGAAAAAATGAACCGGCTGGAACAAAAACTCATGCCGGATACTATCGTGTATGCAGATATCGATACGCTGTCTGCCGAAGCGCGGCAGAAGCTCGATGCTATCCGTCCCCGTTCCCTCGGCCAGGCCAGCCGTATTTCCGGTGTTTCTCCGGCCGATATTACGGCACTGCTCATCGTGCTGGAACAAAACAAGCGGGAGGGCAATCATGTTTCGTAATGAATTGACTGCCGTTCTGACGGCTATGCATATTTCCCTGAGCGAGCAGCAGCTCAGCCAGTTCTGCCGCTTTGAAGAACTCCTTTTGGAAACGAACAAGGTCATGAACCTGACGGCCATTACAGAACCCAAAGAAGTAGCGGTCAAGCACATGGCAGACAGCCTTTCCTGCTATGGGGACGCGTATTTTCCTAAGGGCGCTGCCTGCCTCGATTTAGGCACTGGCGCCGGTTTTCCCGGTATTCCCCTGCTCATTTACCGGCCGGACCTGCGCATGACTTTTTTCGATTCCCTGCAAAAAAGGCTGCGTTTCCTGGAACAGGTCACGACAGAACTAACGCTGACAGGAGCTGTATTTCTCCACGGCCGGGCTGAAGAAAAAGCCCATGACAAGACCTACCGGGAACAGTTCGATGTCGTTACCAGCCGGGCCGTTGCGCGCCTCAATATTCTCTGCGAATGGGCACTGCCCTATGTGCGTACAGGCGGTGTTTTCATTGCCCTTAAGGGGGCACAATATGAAGAGGAAATCAAAGAAGCCGGCCATGCTCTGGCTGTGCTAGGAGGGACCCTGGAAGCTGTGCGTCCTGTGACCTTGCCGGGGCTTACAGATAAGCGGGCTGTCCTCTACATCCGCAAGAACGCCAAGAGTCCCTTAAAATATCCGCGCAAGCCTACACTGGCTGCCAAAAATCCGTTATAATGGAGCTGAATTCATATTTTTCAGCCTATAGAAAGGGTGTGTCAGCATGTCTCTTAAAAAATCTATTCTGGTCCTGCTTACAGCCTGCTTTACCCTGGGTACGGCGGCCGCCATGGCAGCTGCACCGGAAATCAATGCACAGTCGGCCTGTGTCATTGATGCCAATACGGGGAAAGAATTATACGCCAAGGATGCAGATCACCGCATGTATCCCGGTGGTACGACTATGATTATGACCAGTCTGCTCGGTGTAGAATCGGGGAAACTGGATCAGCCTCTTACGATTGCTCCGGCTTCCCAGCAGCTGCCTGGCGATGTCAGCAAGCTGGGCCTTTATGCCGGTGATAAAGTGACCTTGCGTCATGCCCTGACCGGTATGATGACCGTCGGTGGCTGTGATGCGGCCATAGACGCAGCCGTAACGGTAGCGCCGACAGAAGCTGATTTTGTGCAGCAAATGAATGCCAAGGCTGCCGCCTTAGGCGCGACAGGCACGCATTTTACCAATCCTACCGGCCTGCCTGATGCCAAGCACTATTCGACAGCCCGCGATTTGGCGAAAATCGCAGCCTATGCGATGCAGTCCTCTGATTTCCGCGGCCTTGTAAACCACACGTCCTACGATATGCCCTATATCGATAGCGGGACCAAGCATTGTGAAACGACCAATGGGTTCCTGACCAGTGGCTTTAGCGGTGCTAACGGTGTCAAAACGGGCGTGACGAACGAAGGCGGTCCTTGCCTCGTCGCTTCGGCCACGCGTGATGGCCATACTCTCGTCGTTTCGATACTCAATTCGCAGAGCCGTTCTGCCGATGCCCAAAGCTTGCTCACGTATGGTTTTTCGCAGTTAAAGGATACGACAGCACCGCAGACGACAGCTGCACCGGCGGCTAAGACGACGAGCCAGGCGGCTGCGGCACAAAGCGAAACTGCCGCAGCGACAGCTGCTGACCGGGATGCAGAAGAAGCCTATGTCCTGCGCAATGCACCGGCAGGACAGACCTTATCGTCTATTGCAGCTCAGCAGAGACAGGTACAGGCCCTTTCTGCTGCCAATGCCCAAGGAGCAGAGTCATAAAAATTAATTCTTGACATAAGACTCTTTCTTGCTATAATAAAAGAACATCATGAATATTCCGATACAGGACTGACGGATCAGTGGAACAACCACGTGGACTGTATCGCAGTAGTAAGCGCCGACCGTCTGGGCAAAGATATGAAAATATGCTTTGGCCAGCCGGCCGGCGCTTCTTTTTGTGCGCCTGTGTGCCGGCCGACCGCAAAGGAGAGATGGATTCAATGAAAAAGAACCGTTGGCTTATTGCGTTGTCCGCTATGGGGATTCACATCTGCATTGGCAGTGTCTATGCCTGGAGCGTCCTTACCCGCCCGATTATGGAGTCCATGGGCTTTTCCCTGAAGGAAACGACGTGGACATTCTCCCTGGCCATTTTATTCTTAGGCCTGTCAGCAGGTTTTTTAGGCAGCTTTGTCCAGAAAATCGGACCGCGCAAGTCAGGTCTTTTATCGATGGCTTTCTTCTGCAGCGGCATGTTTGGTACGGCTGCTGCCCTGTATTTCCACAGCCTGCCCCTGCTCTATATCTGCTATGGTGTCATAGGCGGCATCGGCCTGGGTACAGGCTATATTACACCTGTTTCGACACTGGTCAAATGGTTCCCCGATAACCGTGGCTTTGCTACGGGTCTGGCCATCATGGGCTTTGGTTTTGCCAGCATGATCGCCGGTCCGGTTATGCAGCTTCTGGTGCAGCACGTAGGTCTTATTCCCAACTTCCTCATCTTGGGAGCCGTTTATATGACCATTATGACAGCTTCTTCGCTGTATTTGGCGCCGCCTAAAGCAGGCGAAGTGCCTCAGGCCGATCTGGCCCTGCGTCAGGCCGGGGAAAAGAAAAAGATCGTCTATGCCGATTCCCTGCCCCAGTTTACGGTCAAAGGGGCGATGAAGACGTGGCAGCTCTACACGATCTGGCTTCTCTTCTTTACCAACATTACCTGTGGTATTGCCCTCCTGGCCGTCGCCTCCCCTATGGCTCAGGAAGTCGTCGGCATGTCGCCCATGGCCGCTGCTTCCATGGTCGGTATCATCGGGTTTATGAACGGTGCCGGCCGCATCGCCTGGGCTACCGTATCGGACTACCTTGGCCGTTCGGCTACGTATGTCCTCTTCTTTGCCATTGAAATCGTCGCCTTCTGGCAGCTTTCTCAGGTGACTAATTCTTTTAGCTTCCAGGTTCTCGTATTGCTCATCATCACCTGCTATGGCGGCGGCTTCTCGTGCATGCCGGCATACCTTTCGGACCTCTTCGGCACACGGGAACTCAGTGCCATTCACGGACGTATTCTTACGGCCTGGGGCGCTGCCGGTGTCGCCGGTCCGCTGCTGCTGGCTTTGATTAAAGAAACGACGAACAGCTATGCCGTTACCTTGCAGGTCTTCTCGGCCTTCTTCGTCGGCGCTTTAGCACTGATGCTCTTCCTCAAATACCAGACCCGTCATGGCATCGTTTGCCGTGATGCGGAAGGCCTCCGTCCTGTCCGTCAGAAGGCGGAAGTGAAAGGCTAAGCTCTGTTTAACCCCTATCCCCCGTGGCAGTATGGTACTGCCTGGGGGATTTTTTTGTCCCGGTATATCGTAGTTAGATGGATGATTGAAAATGATTGCTTTTTAAACATAGTCACTAAAAATGATTGAAAATGATTGATTATGATTATATAATAAAGGCAGATATAAGGAATGATACATAGAAAAAAGACAGGTGACGCTATGCTTACAGAAGAACGACAGGAAGAAATCGTACGCATTGTCAACGCTGGCGGTGCCGCCTCTGTACAGGAACTGGTTGATTATTTTCATATTTCAGAGGCTACCGTACGCCGGGATTTGACTGTACTGCAACAGGCTGGCCGCCTGCGCCGTGTCCATGGCGGTGCTACGGCTATCCCTTCCGATGCAGCCGGTTATGAAGCAAACATGGAAGAGTTAGAAATAAAATATGCCTTTCATTTGCCGGAAAAGCGCCGTATTGCCCAATATGCGGCAGGACAAATCGGACCGGCCGATTTCGTTTATCTCGACGCCGGCTCGACAGTGGAACAAATGGCAGATTTCCTCTCTGGCTCTACGGCGACGTTTATGACGAACAGCCTGCCCTTAGCACAGAAACTGGCCCGTAATGGCTGCCAGGTCAGGATCCTGGCAGGCCATGTCAAAGGGACGACGGCTTCCGTCGTCGGCAGTGAGGTCATACAGCTCCTGAGCCGGTATCACTTTACGAAGGGCTTTTTTGGGGCTAATGGACTGAGTCTTCATGAAGGCTGTACGACGCCGGATATTGAAGAAGCGGCTACCAAAGAAGCGGCTGTCGTTCGCTGTAATACGGCATATATCCTGGCCGATGCCAGTAAATTTGGCCTTGCTTCGCATATTACCTTTGCCGAATTACCGGATGTTACGATTATTACTGCCAAAAACGAACGCATTCAGGACTTTAGCTCGTATCAGCAGTTAACGGAGGTGCATGTACTGTGATTTACACGGTAACCTTTAATCCTTCTTTGGATTATGTTGTACGCATGAAACACTTTGAAACAGGAGCCATCAACCGGGCTGAACAGGAAATGATCTACCCGGGCGGCAAGGGCATCAACGTGGCCCTGGTCCTGGGCAACCTGCATATTCCGGCCCGGATTCTGGGCTTTACGGCCGGCTTTACCGGCCAGGAGATCGTCCGGCTTTGCAAAGAGAACGGCGGCGATTGTGATTTTATTACGCTCGATCAGGGAAATTCCCGCATCAATTTGAAAATCAGTGCTGCCGATGAAACGGCTGTCAACGGTATGGGACCGGACATACCGGAAGCTAAGCTGCAGCTCCTGTGGGAAAAAATACAGACCTTAGAGGCCGGCGATACGCTGGTTTTGGCCGGCAGTATCCCATCTGTCCTGCCAGGCGACATGTATGAAGCTATCATGAAGCGGCTTCAGGGACGGCAGATCCGCGTTGTCGTCGATGCGACAGGTGATCTTCTGCGCAATGTCATTGCCTATCATCCCTTCCTGATCAAACCGAATCAATTTGAATTAGGCGAACTCTTCAGTGTAATCCTGCATACAGATGAAGAAATCATTACCTGTGGCAAACGGCTCCAGTCTATGGGGGCCCGCAACGTACTCGTGTCATTAGGTGAAGCCGGAGCCTTGCTCATCGGTGAAGATGGACAGGTGTACCGCCGCGAAGCACCACAGGGCAAGATGGTCAACTCCGTCGGTGCCGGAGACAGTATGGTTGCCGGTTTCCTGGCAGGCTATGAATCGTCTGGCGGCAATTTGGAAGAAGCATTAAAATTGGGCTTGTGTGCCGGCAGTGCCACAGCCTTTCAGGAATGGCTGGCTACAGAGCAGGAAATCCGTGCTCTCTATAAAACGTTATAGATACTCGTAGGAAAGTGAGGGGAAATCCCGTGCGTATTGCAGATTTATTAAAACTCGACAGTATTGATCTCCAGGCACAGGCCGTCAACAAAGAGGCAGCCATTGATCACCTCGTAGACCTGATGGCTAAGGGTGGTCATTTGCGGGATGTCAGTGCCTATAAGGCCGGCGTACTGGCCCGTGAAGCAGAAGGCAGTACGGGCATTGGCGAAGGAATCGCCATTCCGCATGCCAAGACCGATGCCGTACAAAATCCCGGCCTGGCTTCCATGATCGTCCGTGGCGGTGTCGATTATGAAAGCCTCGACGAAGAACCGGCGTATCTCTTCTTCATGATTGCCGCTCCGGCTGACGGGGCAGATATTCATTTGGAAGTATTGAGCCGTTTGAGCCGTATGCTCATGGACGATGACTTTCGCGACCGCCTGATGCAGGCTGCGTCGCCGCAGGAATATTTAGCGGTTATCAATGAGGCGGAAGCAGCGCAGCTGGCCGAAGAGGAAGCCGAAGAGGAAGCCGAAGCGGCGGAAGCAGCGGCAGCACAGGCAGCACCTGTGCCGGCGGCACCTGAGACAGAAACAGAAAAGCCCTACGTCATTGGCGTAACGGCGTGCCCGACGGGCATTGCCCACACGTATATGGCAGCCGAAGCACTGGAAAATAAAGCTCAGGAAATGGGCGTTGAAATTAAAATTGAAACGAATGGTTCCGGCGGCGCCAAGCATGTCCTCACAGCCGCCGATATTCAGCGGGCTGCCGGCGTTATCGTCGCAGCCGATAAGGATGTGGCAACGGACCGCTTTGATGGCAAGCCCGTTCTCTTTGTAAAAGTGGCTGCCGGTATTAAAGAACCGGAGCATCTCATTCAGCAGGTACTCGATGGCAATGTACCGGTCTTTCACAGTACGCACGCCGCTGCGAGCAATGCGCCAGCCGCCGCAGGCGGTGAAAGTGCCGGCCGGCAGATTTATAAACACCTGATGAATGGCGTTTCTCACATGCTCCCCTTCGTCATTGGCGGCGGGATTCTCATTGCCCTGGCCTTTCTCTTTGATATGGGCAACGCAGGGTCGGGCAACTTTGGTTCCGGCACGCCGCTGGCAGCCTTTTTAAAGACCGTCGGTGGTCTTTCCTTCAGCATGATGATGCCGATCCTGGCCGGCTACATTGCCGTCAGTATTGGTGAACGGCCGGCCCTCATGCCGGGCATCGTCGGCGGTTTCCTGGCGACGCAAGGCGGTTCCGGTTTCTTCGGTGCTCTCTTTGCCGGGTTTATTGCGGGCTATGTAGTCGTCTTATTGAAAAAGGTCTTTGCCCGCCTGCCCCAGTCCTTGGAAGGGACTAAGCCGGTCCTCCTTTATCCGGTCTTAGGGCTGATCCTCATTGGCGTCATCATGATCTACATCATCAATCCGCCTATGGCCATCTTCAATCAGTGGCTCTCTGACGCACTGAACTCCATGTCGACGTCAAGCCGGATTATTCTCGGCTTTATCCTCGGTGGCATGATGTCTATCGACTTTGGCGGGCCTATCAATAAGGCTGCGTATGTCTTTGGTACGGCTTCGCTCATGAGTGCATCCGGCGCGGCTGTCAGCTCAGGTATCATGGCTTCTGTTATGGTCGGCGGCATGGTACCGCCGCTGGCTATTTCCCTGGCCATGCTGCTCTTCAAGGGAAAATTTACGCCTAAAGAACGGCAGTCGACGATTACCAACTTTATTATGGGCCTTTCCTTCATTACAGAAGGGGCCATTCCCTTTGCGGCCTCTGACCCGTTACATGTCATTCCTTCCTGTGCCATTGGCGCAGCCGTAGCCGGTGCGCTTTCCATGCTCTTCGGCTGCACCCTGCCGGCGCCGCATGGCGGGATCTTCGTCTTTGGCGTCGTTCACAATTGGCCCATGTACTTAGCGGCCCTGGCTATTGGCACGGTCGTTGCGGCCGTTCTCTTGGGCCTTATACGCAAAGCCCAGCCGCAGGAATAAGATCCTTCTCTTGCGATTCTGCTGTACGTAACGTACACTATATATATACGTATCATCACATTTAAAGGAGGAACTATCATGAAAGAATTTACGTTTACTATTACAGATCCCCAAGGTATTCATGCCCGTCCGGCAGGCCTGCTCGTAAAAGAAGCAAAAAAATATGCTTCTACCCTGACTATCTTAAAGGGGACCAAGAAAGGCGATCTGAAGAAGATCTTTACCGTCATGGGCTTAGGTGTTAAACAGGGCGAAACCGTAACCGTTCAGGCACAAGGTGCTGATGAAGACGCTGCCGCTGCCGCTATGGAAGCCTTTTTGAAGGAAAATTTCTAAGTTATCACCATATGGGGAGAATTGCCAGGGCGATTCTCCCCTGTCTTTCAAAGGAGGTTCCCATGTTAGTACTCAAAGGAAAAAGTGTCAATACGGGCATTACCATTGGGCCGCTGGCACTGTTTCATCGCAATACTATTTCTACGGCAGAACGTAAAGTCGAAGATGTAGCAGCAGAAATCGACCGTTTCCAGGCAGCCCGGGAAGCGGCTATCCGCCAGCTCCAGGCCCTGTATGAAAAGGCCCTGGCAAAAGTCGGCGAAGAACAGGCAGCCGTATTTGAAGTACATCAGATGATGCTCGAAGATGATGATTACATCGATTCTATCGTCAGCCAGATTGAAGAAAAACAGTGCAATGCCGAAGCGGCCGTTGAGAATACGGCCCAGCAGTTTGCCACTATGTTCCGGGAAATGGATGATGCGTATATGCAGGCCCGGGCCGCAGATGTGCTGGATATATCCCGCCGGGTAGAACAGGAATTGTGCGGCGGCCAGGGGATTGATTTCAGTAAATACGATGAAGTGATTATTGCTGCCGATGATCTGGCTCCCAGTGAAACGATGCAGCTCGATACGGATAAAATCTTGGGCTTTATCACTTCAGGCGGCAGTGCCAACTCCCACACGGCCATCCTGGCCCGTACACTGGGCATTGCGGCTATTGTCAATACGGGGACACAGCTCCATCAGGACGTAGATGGCCTGTTGGCCATTGTCGATGGTACGACCGGTACGGTCTATATTAATCCCGATGCGGAAACACTCGCCCGGATGCAACAGGCTCAAAAGGAAGAAGAAGATCGCCGTAAGAGGCTGGAATTGGTCCGCGGCCTGCCTTCGGCAACCAAAGACGGCAAGACCGTAGAAATTTTTGCCAACATTGGCAATCCGGATAACCTGCCACAGGTACTGGCCAACGATGCCGAAGGCATTGGCCTCTTCCGCAGTGAATTCCTCTACCTGGGCCGGACGGACTATCCGACAGAAGAGGAACAGTTCGAAGCATATAAAAAGACGGTCCAGGCCTTGCCCAGCAAAAAGGTTGTCATCCGGACACTCGATATTGGTGCCGATAAGAAAGTCGATTATTTTAATCTGGCAGAAGAAGAAAATCCGGCCCTGGGCATGCGGGCAATCCGTATTTGCCTGACCCGTCCGGAACTCTTCAAGACCCAGCTCCGGGCACTGTGCCGGGCATCGGCCTTTGGCAAGATAGCCGTCATGTTCCCCATGATCATTTCGGTCAAGGAAATACGGCGGGCTAAGGAACTGTTGCAGGAAGTGCGCCAGGATCTGGATCGCCGGGGTATTGCCTATGATAAAGACATGGAAATCGGTATCATGATTGAAACGCCGGCAGCGGCTATTATGAGTGACGACCTGGCCAAGGAAGTCGATTTCTTCAGTATTGGCTCCAATGATCTGACCCAGTATACACTGGCCATTGACCGGCAGCAGACCCAGCTGGATTCGTTCTTTGATGCGCACCATCCGGCCGTTCTGCGTCTCATCGGCCAGACCATTGCCAATGGCCACCAGGCCGGCATTTGGGTAGGTATTTGCGGTGAACTCGGTGCAGACCTGAGCCTGACCGAAACATTCCTGCGCATGGGTGTAGACGAGTTGTCCGTGAGCCCCCAGTCGGTCCTGCCCTTGCGGGATACAGTACGCTCCCTTGATTTAAGCAAATAAGACGGATGTATTTGTCAAGACGCTCTGCCTTTGGGCAGGGCGTCTTTTTAGAAACACCCTGCTTGTTTCACGTGAAACATTCTGGGGAAAATAGATTTTTCAGCATATTTGACAGGCCGTAGTGTCTATGGTACAGTCAAAGTACTTTTCTTTCAATCAGGTGCTTTTGCTTAAAAGAGAAGCCGGGTAAGCCGGCGCGGTGCCGCCGCTGTAAGGTGGAGCGAGGCTGCTAAATGCCACTGTACGCAGGAGTATGGGAAGGCGCAGCGTAGTGATGATGCCGAGCCAGAAGAACTGCCTGATTGTGTAATCAACGAACCTGCGAGCCATAGGGAGTGGATGATGTTTTTTCAGCGCCTGCTCTGCCGTCTTCAGGAATTATTTTGAAGGAGTGACAGTGTTATGTTTCGTAAGCTATGGAAACGTGTATGTCTATGTTCTATTATGGGAATTACCGGCTGTGGTGCCTATACGGGTGTGCCGGCAAAGGCGTCGTACCGCCTGCATCCGGCCGTCAAGGACCCGACGCCGGCCTTGCGCCAGGCTGCGGCCATTGGCGTACGGACGTATGAGAACCCGGAGCTCGCTCATAGGGAGAATGTCGACGCCCTCCTTATCGTCAGCTTCGGCACGACCTATGCGGAAAGCCGCTGCTTGAATATCGATGCGACTGTCGCGGCCATTCAGGCTGCCCATAAGGATACACGAGTGGCCCTGGCCTTTACGTCCCACATCATCATCGACCGGATCCGGGCCAAGGAAGGCCGTGTCATACCTACACCGGAACAGGCCCTGGAAGAACTCCTGACGGCTGGCTGTACGCGCGTAGCCCTGGCTTCTCTCGATATCATTCCCGGTATGGAATATAGTTATATGACAGCTATTTTCGACTTATATAAGGCCAATTTTAAGAAGATGACCTTAGGTACGCCGCTTCTCTATTGGATGGGCCAAGAGGAGCAGCGTGACGATGTAGCCGAATTTTCCCGGGCCTTTGCGACGCAGTTTCCCCCGGCGGCCTTAGGGGAAAATAAAGCCATCCTGGTCATGGCCCACGGTACGCCCCATCCGGCCAACGCCTATTATGCCGTCGTCCAGCACCGCCTGAACCAGGCTGGTCTGGACCGGGTCTATGTCTATTCCGTCGAAGGCTGGCCGGCACTTGGGGAAATTATACCCCAGCTCAAGGCCCGGGGCATTAGGGAGGTCCTGCTCATGCCGATGATGCTCGTCGCCGGTGATCACGCCAACAATGACATGGCCGGTACGGCAGACGATTCGCATAAGACGCTGCTTGAAAAAGCCGGCTTTTCTGTCAGCGTGTACATCCATGGCCTGGGAGAAAATGCAGCCGTCCGGAAAATGTTTGTCGAACGGGCCAATGAAGCCTGGGCGGCACTGACAGGAGAAACTGTATAACTCACGGGCCTAACGTGGCTGGCAGGTAAAAGCCTTTGATTTACTGTAAAAATCAGTATAAGATAACGGTGTATAGAAAAAGGCTGTGCTATGTATCAGTCTTCAGATTAGATGATGAGGTGAGGATATGAATTTTGACGAAGCCGCTATGGCTGTACGACGTGGTAAAAAAGGTATCATTGAAACGCTCCCCCGGGCTGTCTTGAAGACACGGGATGATTTGAGTACGCTTTATACGCCGGGTGTAGCCCAGCCGTGCCGGGAAATTGTGAAGGATAAGGATTTATCCTTCGACTTGACCTGTCGTGGCAATATGATTGCCGTCATTTCTGATGGTACGCGTGTACTGGGCTTGGGCGATATTGGTCCGGAAGCGGCCATGCCGGTTATGGAAGGGAAATCCATCCTATTCAAAGTCTTTGGCGGCGTCAATGCCGTACCTATCTGCTTGGATACGAAGGATCCGCAAAAATTCATTGAAACGGTAAAACTGCTCCAGCCGTCTTTTGCCGGCATTAATCTGGAAGATATTTCTTCACCTAAATGCTATGAAATAGAAACGACCCTGAAAAAGGAAATGGATATCCCCGTTTTCCACGATGACCAGCACGGCACGGCTATTGCGGCTCTCGCCGGCGTTATCGGCGCTCTGCGTGTCGTAGGCAAAAAACTGGCAACGGCTAAGATCGTTATCAACGGTGCCGGTGCTGCCGGTGCATCCATTGGCCGGCTCCTCGTTCGCGCCGGAGCGGAACAGGTCATCATGGTAGACCGCTTTGGTGCCCTGTATGAAGGAATGGAAGGCCTCAATAGCGTACAGGCTGAACTGGCCAGCCTGACCAACAAGGAACACGTACAGGGCGCATTAGCCGACGTCGTAAAAGGCGCTGATTTGCTCCTCGGCGTTTCGGCACCCCATATCTTTACAAAAGAAATTATCCGCTCCATGAATGCTGATGCCATCGTCTTTGCTATGGCCAACCCTATTCCGGAAACGGATTATGAATCTGCTAAGGCTGCCGGTGCCCGCGTCGTCGGTACAGGCCGTTCGGATTCTCCGAACCAGATCAACAACGTTTTGGTCTTCCCGGGCATTTTCCGCGGCGCCCTGGCTGTACGGGCCCGCCATATCAACGAAGATATGAAGATTGCTGCGGCCTACGCCATTGCCGGCCTCATTAGTGATGCGGAATTACATGAAGAGTACGTGATTCCCGATGCCTTTGATGAACGCGTAGCACCGGCTGTGGCAGCTGCGGTAGCCAAGGCCGCTATGGAATCAGGCTCGGCCCGTATCGAACGCGATCCCGAAGAAATTCGTCAGGAAGCAGCCACGCAAATTGCAGAACTGCACGCTATGATCGATAAACTGCACGGCTAAGCTCTTTGCAGATATAAAATTCCCGCTTTGTTTCACGTGAAACATGGCGGGAATTTTTGTATCTTCACAATTTCTTCATAATATCTTCACAACTTTTTCGCATGCCTTTACTATACTATAAGCATAGACAAAAGTTAAAGGAGGTAGACATGATGAGACGAACACTTGCCCTAGGTTTGGCCGCTATCGCTGCTGTTGCCAGCTTCTCTGTTTTTGCTGCAGCCCCCACTGCAGGCACACAGAATGAGGCACAAAACGGGTATGGCACATATTGCCAGGGGCCACAGGCCTGCTATGGCAATACAAGTAATGTGAATGCGTCAGCCTATTGCCAGGGACCACAGGATTGTCCGGCTCCGGCAGCAGGTACGTACTGCCAGGGACCGCAGAATTGCTATACAGGCACGGCGGCTACGACGGGAAACGGGGACACAGCGTCTTCTAACCAGAATGGCTACACCTGTGCCGGTCCGCGTGGCTGTCGTGGCCTTGCGGCTCAGCGGTAATGATATTGTACATATATAGGAGGAACTAGTTATGGTAATGACTCATTATATGGAGCTCCTTTCACTCCATCAGCCTTGGTTTTTGATCCTTTTCATGCTGGTACCGATGGTTTTGGCAGAAACCATTTTGGCTGCCGGTGTTATTTCCCTGATTGATGGCGATGCACGCAGTGCCCGCTGGGATTCGTTAAGTCATGCAGCCAGCCTCATCTTGGGCGTCTTCTTCATCTTTGCCGCCGGCTACATTGTCATTTCGTACATGCCGACCATTCAATGGCGTGGTCCTATTGACTACATTGCCGTATGGAGCTACGTTTTGGCCATTATTCCGGCAGTACTGCTCATCCTCTTCGAGTTAGGCGTTGTTTGCAAGAATGCCGATGTAGAAAAACGCTTGAAGCGTCACACCCTGCTCATGATTCTCTTCATCTTCTTTACCCACATGGCCATGGTCTTCGGCATGGCTGATCCGCAGCTCGCCGGCTATGTACCGCCGCAGCAGACCATGAACATGCAGATGAACATGCAAAACGGCCAGATGAACCATGATATGAGCAATCAGCAGATGAATAATCAGCAAAATATGAATATGAATCAGCAGAGCTCCGATGCTAACAAATAATTTCTGCTTTTCTCTTTTCTCCCCCATGCTACGGCATGGGGGATTTGTTTCACGTGAAACATGGAAACCTACCTTCTCCCCGCAGGGCGTGATACAATACAGATATGATCCTATAAATGGCAGGAGGGTAAGCCTTTGATTACAAATTCGATCCTCATCGTCGACGATGACGAAAAACTTTGTTCTTTGCTCCGCTCGTATTTTGAGCAAGAAAAATTTATTGTCTATACAGCAACGGATGGTGCTGCGGCGATCCATACGGTGCGTACGCAAACACCTCAGATCATGCTCCTCGATCTCATGCTGCCCAGTATGGACGGTTTTGAAGTGTGCCGCCGTATCCGTTCCTTTAGTGATATTCCTATTATTTTTCTGACGGCAAAGGATGATGAAACGGACCGTCTTGTCGGGCTCAATATGGGTGGTGACGATTATATTACCAAGCCCTTCCATATGAAGGAAGTCATTGCCCGTGTGTACAGCCTCTTGCGCCGGGCCCGTGGAGAAGTCATTCAGCATGTAGCCCGTTATGAAATAGCCGATTTGGTCATCGATAAAGACCAATATACGGTCCTCCGTGCAGGTGAGCCCATATGCCTGACGCCAACGGAATTTAACCTGCTCGAAGTATTGACGTCTTCGCCGGGCCGTGTTTTCAGCCGTATGCAGCTCATGGAACGTACGCAGGGCGGCTATGGATTTGAAGGCTATGAACGGACTATTGACACGCACATTCGTAATCTGCGCAAGAAACTGGAGCGCGATCCGGCCCATCCGGAATATATCCTGACCGTCTATGGTATTGGCTATAAATTCGATGGAGGCGCACATAACCGTGAATAAATACAATAGTATGGTTTTTCGCCTGACCGGTATCATTTTCCTGCTTTTTGCGGCTACCATCGGTACGCTTCTCTTTTTGGTGAATTACCAGATGGATACGCATTTTTCCAATTATTTGTACACCCATGCCATGGGTGGGATGCCCATGGGGATGCACGGCATGATGATGCACAATTCACCGGAAAATATATACTTGTCGTCTGTGCACCAGTCCCTTTTTTGGGTGGGTTCCTTTATGATCTGCATCAGCGTCTTCGTGAGCTGGCTTTTCGTACGCAGTTTTGTCAAACCGTTGCGAAAATTGACGGATGCCGTCCATGACATAGCCGAAGGCTCCTTTGGCCAAACCGTCAGGGTAGACCGGAATGACGAGGTAGGCATGCTGGCAGATACCTTTAATGATATGTCCCGCAAGCTGGAATATAACGATACGATGCGGCGGCAGCTCTTTGCCAGTATCGCCCATGAGCTGCGGACGCCCTTAGCCATCATGCAGGGAAATCTGGAAGGCATGATCGATGACGTTATCCCGGCAGATAAGGAACATTTTCTTTCTATGGAAGATGAAATCCTGCGCCTGAACCGCCTGGTCCAGGACTTGCGGGACCTGTCCCTGGCAGAAGTAAACGAGCTGGTCCTCCACAAGAGTGACGTCGATCTCAATCTTCTCCTCACCCGGGCGGCAGGGATGCTGCAGCCGCTCTTTGATGAAAAGAATCTCCATGTGACGGTACACTTAGATGACGCAGTGCCACTCTTGCAGCTTGATAAGGACCGGACCAATCAGGTGATTTACAATATTTTGAATAATGCTATCCGCTACACGCCGGAGGCGGCCGATATTACGATTACCACCTCTCTGGAAGAAGCGGCAGGCAAACGGCAGGTGTGCTTGCAGATTGCTGATACAGGGCCTGGTATAGCAAAGGAAGATCTTGAGCATATTTTTGAGTGTTTCTACAGGGCCGAAAAATCGCGTAACCGGAAAAGCGGTGGCAGTGGTATTGGCCTGGCCCTGGCGCGACAGTTTGTCCTTAGCCAGGGCGGCACGATACAGGCTGCCAGTGAAATCGGTAAAGGAACGGTTTTTACGATTACCTTTCCTACTACATGACAAAGAACCTCCCGTATGTTTCACGTGAAACATACGGGAGGTTCTTCGTTTGTCAGACAGGCCTGCCCTTTTGTTTCACGTGAAACAAAGGCAGCCTGTCTGCAGGGAAAAAATACGGCCCTGACGTGGTGTGTGTCAGGACCGTTGCAGATACGTTTATTTTGCCTGTGCCTTTACCTGCGGCGGCTGAATCGGCGTCTTATCGACCAGGCGGACGACGAGAAGCGTAATGATGCAGATCAGCCATTCAAAGTAAATGACGTGGGGCAGGAAATGGATTTCCGGGAAAAACTGCCAGGCGAAGAGGCCAACGATACCAACCAAAGTCGTCCAGAAAGCTGTGTTTTTACGGCACAGGGACGGACAGAACATGGTAGCCAGGAAAACCAAGGTGAAGGCCGTTGTCAGGGAGAGGCCGATGAGCATGACCTTAACAATACCGACGGCGTTAAAGGCCAGCCAGAGGGTACCTAAGCCAACGAAGAGGATGATCAGGCGGTTTGCGCGCACATACGAGTGTTCTGAAATGGTCGGGTTTATAAACCGCTTGTAAATATCCTGGGCAATGAGTGTACCGGCGCCGAGGAGAATCGTGCAGGCTGTCGATACGTCAGCGGCCCACAGGGCAGCTAAGGTCATACCGGAGGAAAACGGATCGAGGCTCATGATGATTTGCGGCAAGGCCATGGTCGGATTTAAATCGGGGAACTGGGCTTTGGCAGCTAAGCCGAGAACGGCAGAAATGAAGCCGATTGGAAAAATGAGGAACCCGCCGAGGATAAAGCCCTTACGGGCAGCATGGGCGTTTTTGGCACCGCAGGCAATTTGTACCGGTCCCTGGGCGGTAATGGCCTGGGTGGTCATGACGATGATCCAGCCGAGCAGCATGGCTGCCGTGAGGCCGCCAAAGGGATCGAACCAGCCGAAGTCTGCCTGTGGTAAGGCCGCGTTGATAGCAGAAATGCCGCCATCACGCATGAGAATGCGGATCATCGAGTAGACAATGCCGATATAAATGACGGCAACACTTAAGACGTTGGAAAGACCGCTGGACCAGAGACCGCCAATGGCCGTAATGCCAATGAAGACGACAGCACTGACGATCATCCCGGCGTGGAACGAGAAAATGTCCGGCATCAGGGCGTGCAGGATAGAGCCGCCGGCAACATATTGCAGGGATGTAATACAGATCATGATCAGGGATAAGCCGATAACGCTGATGACACGCGCTTTTTTATCATAGCTCCGTTCAAAGAGCTCCGGAATGGTCGTACATTCCAGGGAGCGGTATTTGCCGGCAGCGACGAGACCCATGACGATGGCACCAATGGCCCAGGCGGCATTGTACCAGCCGGCGGCCAGGCCGATTTTGGTGGCACTTTCAGCTACGCCTACAGTAGATGCAGCACCGACGGCCATGCCGGTAATGCTGACAGCTACGAGGCCGGTTGAGAATTGGCGGCCTGCAAACAGGTATTCCGTCGGGTTTTGACTGGCCCGGCGTTTGACGTAAAAGGATATGGCGAAAAGTAATAAAATGTATAGAATGACAATAGCTAATTGGATGGACATGATGAACCTCCCCCTCTTTTATTTTAACAACTAGTGTTTCATCTGTCGCAACAATAGTAACGTTTACGAGACTATTGTATGCCAATATAGAGAAAAAATCAATCATTATAGGCTTTTTTTTATATTTTTCTTTTGCCGCCTGCCATGGGCGCTTCTCTTTTCTGGACGTGACATGGGAGAAACGGCCTCTTTATGGTACAATATAGAAAAATACACGCGTGTCGTACTGGGAGAAGGAGTCGGATATGGAAGCAATATATGTAACCTACGTATGGTGGTATTTGGCGATCATCAACGTCTTAGCCTTTATTGTGTACGGAATGGACAAGCATTATGTGGAAGGCGGCCGGAAACTTGTGCCGGACGGCGGTCTCTTGGCCTTAGCTATTGCCGGCGGCTCTATGGGGGCTTACTTTGGTATTTATATTTTTACGCACAAGAAGAAGGACTGGAAGTTTAAATACGGTATCCTTCTGGTGTATGCGTTGCAGCTCGTCGTGCTCATTCGTATGGGTATTTTCTAAGGGGATAAAAAAAGGTCCTGCACTGAACTCACTTCAGTGCAGGACCTTTTTTATTGTGCAACCCTTTTTAGGCGGTAACGAGTTCGTAGCCGGCATCGGCAATTACTTTGGCAAATTCGGCAGTCGGGATTTCGCGATTTGTTTCTACTTCTGCTTTTTTCCCTTCCAAGTCTACGCTGACAGCCGTTACGCCATCCATGGCAGCTAATGCTTCGTGTACGTGTTTTTGGCAGTGCTGGCACATCATGCCTTCGATTTTCAGTGTTGTTTTCATATTCGTTGATTCTTCCTTTCCTTGAACTAATGTATATCCTGCAGCAGTAATGACCTTTTCAAAATCTCCTGCCGGGATGTCAGATGTACTGGTGACCACAGCAGTCTTGTCCTCCAGGCTGACCTGAACGTCTGTGACGCCGGGCATGGCCTGTAAGGCCTTGGTGACTGTAGCCGTGCAATGGCCGCACATCATGCCTTCAATGTGCAGTGTATAGTGTTCCTGTGCCGCTGCCGGAACTAAGGTGTAGCCTGCAGCGGTAATGACCTTTTCAAAGGCTTCAGCCGCAATGGCGGACGTACTGGTGACCATAGCGGTCTTGTCTTCCAGGCTGACCTGAACGTCTGTGACGCCGGGCATGGCCTGTAAGGCCTTGGTGACTGTAGCCGTGCAATGGCCGCACATCATGCCTTCAATGTGCAGTGTATAGTGTTCCTGTGCTGCTGCCGGAACTAAGGTGTAGCCTGCAGCGGTAATGACCTTTTCAAAGTCTTCAGCCGCAATGGCGGACGTACTGGTGACCATAGCGGTCTTGTCTTCCAGGCTGACCTGAACGTCTGTGACGCCGGTCATGGCCTGTAAGGCCTTGGTGACCGTAGCCGTGCAATGGCTGCAGGTCATACCTTCCACGTGCAGCGTATAGTGTTCTTCAGGGAGGGCAGACGGACCTGCCGGAGCGGCTGTTTCGGCCGTAAAGGGCGTAATCGCGCTAGAAGCCGCTGTAACGTCCGTAACGGGCGTGCCTTGATACATATGTCCTGAAGGAGCGGCAGAGGGCTTAAAAAAGCGCAAACGCAAGGCGTTCATGCAGACGCAGAAACTGCTCAGGCTCATGGCAGCAGCGCCGATCATCGGATTGAGGCGGATGCCAAAGGCCGGATAAAGAACGCCGGCTGCCAAGGGAATACAAATGACGTTGTAGAAAAACGCCCAGAAGAGGTTTTCTTTAATGTTTTTAATAACGGCCTTGCTCAGGCGGACGGCGCTGACCGCGTCGAGGAGGTCGTTACGCATGAGGACGGCATCGGCACTTTCAATCGCTACGTCCGTACCGGCACCGATGGCGATACCCAGGTCGGCTTTGGCCAGGGCCGGTGCATCGTTGATGCCGTCACCAATCATGGCGACCTTATGGCCTTTGGCCTGCAGCGCCGCTATATGACGTTCTTTGTCTTGGGGCAGTACGCCGGCAATGACCTGCGGGATATGCAGCCGTTTGCGGATGGCTTCGGCTGTACGCTGGTTGTCCCCTGTGAGCATAATAACATGGATGCCCATCTGGTGAAAGAGGGAAATGGCGGCGGCGCTGTTTTCCTTTTCTACGTCGGCAGCGGCGATAATACCGATAACGCCGCTGTGATCGGCGAAGATAAGGGGCGTCTTGCCGTCATCGGCAAAGCGGTTCAGCTGGTCCGTAATGGCAGTGGCAGAGAGGCCCTTTTCTTCGAGGAGCCGCGTATTGCCGGCAAAGTACAGCTTGCCATTTACAACGCCCTGAATGCCGCGGCCAAAGAGCGCTTTAAAATCAGAAATCACGACAGGCCGGATCTGCCGGCCGGCTGCGTACGTCGTAATGGCTTCGGCTAAGGGATGTTCGCTCCCCTGTTCCAGGCCGGCTGCCAGGGCCAGGAGTTCTTCTTCCGTACCCCGCTGTACCCAGATGTCCGTCACCTGCGGATGACCTTCTGTAATGGTACCGGTTTTGTCCATAACGACTGTATCTACGTCGTGGGCCGTTTCCAAGGCTTCCCCGGACTTGATAAGGATGCCGTTTTCAGCACCTTTACCGGTACCGACCATGATGGCTACCGGCGTAGCCAGGCCCAAGGCGCAGGGGCAGGAAATGACGAGAATGGAAATAGCTGTCGAGAAAGCAAATTCCATATCAGAGCCGAGCAGAAAATACCATACGAGACCGGCAATGACGGCGATGGTAATGACGGCCGGTACGAAGATGCCCGCAATTTTATCGGCCATTTTGGAAATAGGCGCTTTACTGGAGCTGGCTTCGTCGACGAGCTGGATGATCTGGCTGATGGTCGTATCGGCGCCGACGCGGCGGGCTGTCATATGGATAAAGCCCGTTTTGTTGAGCGTTGCCGACGTAACAGGGTCACCGGCCTGTTTTTCTACAGGAATGCTTTCGCCCGTAATGGCGGCTTCATCGATGCTGGTCGTACCTTCGCTGATGACGCCGTCAGCAGGAATACTTTCACCGGGGCGGACGACAATTTCATCGCCGACGACCAGTTCTTCTACAGGGACGACTGTTTCTACGCCGTTACGCAGGACTGTCGCTTGCTTTGGCGCCAAATCCATGAGCTTTTCAATGGCCGTGCTGGTTTTACCCTTGGCGCGGGCTTCCAGATATTTGCCGATATCGATGAGCGTGACGATCATACCGGCCGATTCAAAGTACAAATTCGTACTGTACGTAGCAACGAGGGCCCAATCGCCGTGACCCATGCCCCAGCTCATGCGGAAGATGGCAAAGACACCATAGGCCGCGGCAGCCATAGAACCCATGGCAACCAGGCTGTTCATATTGGGCGCACCTTCAAAGAGTGTGCGAAAGCCTTTTGTATAATAGGCCCGGTTCAAGTACATAATGGGCAAAACGAGGAGAAATTCAGCAAACCCTAAGGTAATGGCGTTGGCATCGCCGTGGAAGGTATTGGTAATGATGTCCGGTACAGGAATACCAAACCATTCCAGCAGCATATGATGCATAGCCAGGTACATGACAGGAATAAGGAATACAATAGACCAAATGAGGCGTGTCTTCATAGCCTCCATGGCTTTTTTTGCCATATCAGACGGACTGGGCGCTGGGGCTGCGTTGCTCTTTTGTGTACTGCCACCGGCTACAGATGCACCATAACCGGCGTCGACGACGGCATTGATAATATCCGTACTCGACAGCTTTGTTTCATCGTAATCGACCTGCATGCTGTTAGTCAGCAGGTTGACGCTGGCCTTATCCATACCGTCTAGCTTAGAAACAGCTTTTTCTACACGGCTCGAGCAGGCAGAGCAGCTCATGCCTGTGACGGCGTACTTTTCATGCTTCATCTATCTCACCTACTTCATCAATTTTTGTAACATCGTTACCAGTTCATCGACGACTTCGTCTTTGCCTGCCCGTATATCGCGGACGACGCAGCCGTTGATGTGCTGGGCCAGGAGTTCTTTATTAAAGGCATTGAGTGCCGACTGAACGGCACTGACCTGCATCAGGATATCGACGCAATAACGGTCGTTTTCGACCATATTGCGGATACCGCGGATCTGTCCTTCAATACGGTTTAAACGGCAAATGAGGCTTTTATACTCCTTGCCCTCTTTATCGCGGTGCTTGCTTTTGCCAGTGGGGCAACAGCAAGCCGTCTTCACTTCTGCTTCTTTTTCTACTTCCAGTGCTTTTTCTTTTTCCTTCTCTTCCATCACGTACACCTCCTTACTATACCTCCCACCGGTATCTGCACACATCATATACCCTAAGGGGGTATATGTCAAGGAATTTGCAATTTATTTTCAATATAAAAATATGAGAAAAAGTATCATTTATAAACCAATAAGATATAGAGATATTCTATATAAAGAAACTATACCCCTCCCCGTTTTTTCAGGAAAGAGAGAAAAATATAAAGGAAAAATAAAACGTCACACAGAAGGTTCCTGCGTGACACGGAAAGGCTATAAAAAAATCCCCGTCTGGCTCTTGGCCAAACGGGGATGGATTCCGGACGTATGAAGTACGGTATTATTTGAGCAGCTGTTCAACGGCCTGTGTTTCGTCCTGTGCATTATCGGCACCGGCGATGATAGCGCCCTGGGCTACGATGCAGTCCAGGTTCTTCTGCTGACGTACTTTTTCTACATTTGCGACTACATCTTTTTCAATCGGGACAATCAGGCTGTTTTCCAGCTTGCTCAGGTTTTGAGCCAGCTGACGGCCTAATTCCTGTCGTTCCTGATCGGTTTTCAGTGTAGGAGCTTTTTTAGAGAATTCTTCATTTGCGCTCTTGATGGCAGACTGCATCTGTGCACTTACCTTCGGGAAATCTTTATGTGCCTGAACGAGGGTGTCGAAATTGACGTAGCCTACGCCAGCAGCAAAAGCAGAAGACGCAGCAACAATGCTCATCATCCCTACTACGGCGAGGGAAGCCAATTGTTTTTTCAATTTCATTATATATTCCTCCTGTAAATCGCAAATATTAAGGGTTTCTTGCTGTTTCCCTATTATAGCAAAATAAAACGGAAAGTACAACGTTTGTAACTGTACTGTGACAATTACGATTCTTTGTTGTTATCTGCCGGCCCGGCCGTTGTCGTTTCGTCGTCGTCTTTAATATAAATGTATTTATCCTTTTTCAGTTTTTCGATAATTTCCGGTGCCATGGTTAACAGCTTTTCAAAGGCGGAAGCCTGATAGCCGCCTTTTTTGATGGAGAACATTTCTACACGGTCCCCTTTAATGACTAATACGGCAGTAGGTTCCATCTTTGCACCGCCGCCACCACCGCCACCGCCGCTGCTTCGCCGGCTTACTTCCCCCTGGCCGCCGCCGCAGCCGGTACCAAAGCCGAAGGTAATATCGACAAAGGGGACAAGAATGGCGTCGCCAATGTGTACGGCCTGGCCGACGACAGTTTCCACCTTGATCATCTCACGGAAGTTTTCAAATATCGTTTCCAGGTTGTTTTTTAGTTCGTTTTTGTCCATGATCCGTATCCCTTCTTCGTTGTAAGATGGCCCGCAGAAGCTTGCGGAGCGGGCGTGTAGTCATAAAGGCTGCTGCGTATAGGATGAGGGCCCCCGGGTATATCGTGCCGGCAAGGACCGCTTCACAGTCATATATTTCTTCCAGAAAATTGAACTGCAGCGTAGCTGCCTGCCGGGGTGCCACCATGTAGAGAAAGCCGGCAGTCATACCTGTCTGATGCGGCTGGGGCAGGCCCAGCGTGCCCTCTAAAGTAAAGCGGCGGATGCGGGAATGGTGCAGCACCCGGCGGATAAGCTGTAAGCACGCTGCCAGAAACTCCTCTGATATAAGGTAGGGCCGCCACCAGCCTGCCTGTTCGTCTGACTCGGACTGCAGTGTGTCTGCGTCCGACAGGGCTTCCCTCAGCACGTCATCGTCAAGAGCAGCATCCGGAACCGGTTCCTCTTCTGTCTCGGCCGGCACTCTTTGTGGCGGCCAGGCATGCCAGCCCAGATACAGCTCTTTTTTCGGCCGTTGGCCAAAGGTGTAATCCCAGGACCAGTACAAGCCATGCTGTAACCAGGCAACCTGGCAATATAAGCGGAAGGGCGCACGTATCTCTATGTGAACCGTATACGTACAAGGGATAAAGAGAAGCAAGGCAAGGACCATCATAAGCAGTGATAGTAATATGATGAAGAGCATGGCACGCCTCCCTTTCCCAATAGTACACGGAACAGTTCCGTTATGATAATGTATTCGCTATAACAGGAAGAAATCCTCTTTGTAATACGACAGATCAGGCTTCTGCCTGTTCGTGGAAAATACAGTCTACGTCGGTATCGCGGAAACAGCGGTTGCAAGAAATGCAGGTTGCCGGCTCCGTACTGCCGTTGCGCCAGAGATTGGGCAGATCGGGCTGCCGCAATAACGGCCGGCACAGGGAAATAAAGGACAGATCTGATGTCGCTAAGGCCTCTTCCATATCACTGGCAGCACGCCAGCCGCCAACGACACCGACATCCGTTTTGCCTTTAAGGGCCGCTGCGGCCGCCTTGGCGTAAGCAGCGAAGTACATGGGTTCCTTCGTGCGGCGGATGGCCCGGATGGGACCTTTGCGGGGCAGGGACGACGTATTGCCGCCACTTACTTCAATGGCCTGGACGCCGTCTTCAGCGAGCCATTTCATAACTTGCAGGCTTTCTTCTGCTTCGAGGCCGCCTTCTTTCATGAAGTCACTGCAATTTAATTTTACCCATACGGGGTAATCTGCACCTGTTTGTTTGCGGATTTCGGCAATACATTCACGCAGGAAGCGGGCCCGGTTTTCCAGGCTGCCGCCGTAGGCATCGGTACGCGTATTATAAAAGGGGGTCAGGAATTTGCTGGCCAAATAGCCGTGGGCACCGTGGAACTGGACGCCGTCAAAACCGGCAGCCTTGGCCCGGCGGGCAGCCTGGCCGGCATCAGCGACGAGCTGGCGAATCTGCCCTTCGCTCAGCGCGGTGGAGTCTTGTTTTTCCCGTCCCAGCTGGTCAGGAACGCCGCTGGGGCTGACGATCAACCTGTTTTCTCCTTCCGGCACCATAATGGCAGAGCCCATGATAACGATCTGGGCTACGATTTTTCCGCCCCGGTCATGAACCTGCGTAATAAGGTCTGCCAGCGGTGCAATACAGCTGTCATCGTCAAGCAGTATCTGGTTGTGCTGATGCGGTTCCAATTTGGAAGCTGCAATCATGCCAGTAATCATAACGCCTGTACCGCCTGCGGCCAGGTTTTTGTACATAGAGGCGAGCTTTTCTGTCGGCTGTCCCTGGGCATCGGCCATCCCTTCGAAGGTGGCCGAACGGACAATACGGCAGCGAGCGTCAATGCCGCCTATGGTACATGCATCAAATAACATGAAGATCTCTCCTTGAATTTGTAATCTGTTACTATGCAGAAAGGGTATTTCCACATATTATTCTATTATAGACTAAAAAAAGATATGTGACTAGGCCTTTCATTTTCCCCGGGCCAGGCGCGATTTTCACTCGTTTCTAATAGGAATTTTTAAAAATATCGTGTATAATATATAAGTACGTTAAAAAACAGACAGATAGAGATGTCTGTCATGTTTTCTTAATCTGTAACTTACGAAGGGATGTTGAAGCAATGGCAACAGCAATGGTATTAGGCACCCAATGGGGTGATGAAGGCAAGGGAAAAATTGTAGACTATCTGGCACAAAAGGCAGACGTTGTTATCCGCTCACAAGGCGGCAATAATGCAGGCCATACGGTAGTAGTAGATGACCGTTCCTTTGCATTGCGCCTTCTGCCGTCGGGAATCTTATTTTCTGATAAAACATGCATCATTGGCAGCGGTGTCGTCGTAAATCCGAAGGTTCTCCTGGAAGAGCTTTCCGGTATGAAAGAAAAAGGAGTAACCGTCAGCCAGCTGGAAATTTCTACGCGTGCCCACGTCATCATGCCGTATCATGAACGGATTGATGAAGAAGATGAAAAACTCAAGGGCAATGCAAAAATCGGTACGACCAAAAACGGTATCGGTCCTTGTTATGCCGATAAGATCAACCGTGTAGGGATCCGTATTGGCGACCTCATGGATAAAGATACTTTTGCTGAAAAACTGCGCATCAATTTAACACTGAAAAATCGTCTTTTCGAAACATATTATGGCTGCCAGGGCTTTGATTACGATGCCATGCTGGCAGAATACCTGGGCTATGCCGACCAGATCCGCCAGTACGTCAAGGATACGAACTACTCGGCTAACCTGTACATTAAGCAGGGCAAAAAGGTCCTCTTTGAAGGCGCTCAGGCAACGATGCTCGATATCGATCATGGCACGTATCCGTTCTGTACGAGCTCGAACCCGACGGCAGGCGGTGCCTGCACCGGTTCCGGCGTAGGTCCGCGCCGTATGGAAAATATTGTCGGTGTCGTCAAAGCGTATACGACCCGTGTCGGCGCTGGTCCCTTCCCGGCTGAACAGAACAATGAAGTAGGCGAATTCCTGCGTCAGACAGGCCACGAATTTGGTACCGTTACGGGCCGTCCCCGCCGCTGCGGCTGGCTGGATACAGCTGTTGTTAAGTATGCCGCCATGGTCAACAGCCTCGACTACCTGGCCATTACGCGCCTGGATATTCTCGATGGCCTGGATACGATCAAAATCTGCACGGGCTACAAATACCAGGGCCAGCTCCTGCAGGAATACCCGGCCAGCCTGGATGTACTGGAACATGTCGAACCGGTATATGAAGAAATGCCCGGCTGGAAAACGGATATTTCCGGCTGCCAGTCCTATGATGAACTGCCGGAAGCAGCCCGTCATTATGTAGAACGCATTAGTGAACTCGTTGAAGTACCGCTGGGAATCGTTTCTGTCGGTCCGAACCGCAGCCAGACGATCATTCTCCACGATATTTTCTAATGCCGCAGGGCTCCATGCCCGTCACGGAGACGGTATGTGTGCCTTTCTCTTGCTATTTTAGGTTTTCACCATAACGATATAAAACGAAAAGCAGGCTCTGTTCACGGAGCCTGCTTTTCGTTTTATATCGTTATGGTAGTGAAATCTTATTCTTCTTCGTGACAATTATGGGAACAGCTGCTACAGCCCGAGGCGCTGCAACCGCCTTCGCCTACATGATTCATACCCACTACGGCAGTTACTGCCTTGCGGGGAATGAGCATGTTGGTCGGCGTAATGGTAATGCCGATCTGCGAAGCCTGTACGGCCCGCGCGAGCGTTACGCTCTGCCGCTGCGGCGTATCCCCGTAGCCGGGAGTTACGCGCCAGACGATTTTGTAATCTTCCGGAGCACCGAGCGAATCGATGTAGCTGCACAGCTGGCCTACCATCTGTTCCGTAGCGACGGAAATGGCCGAATCCATAAGGATCCCTTTGGTAAAATCTTTTTCCAGGAAGAGTGCATCGGCAGCATCTTCTACTTCCTTGCCCAGGCTGACTGCCATGATGATGGCCACTTCTGTTGTTTCCAGATACGAGCGGATCGTTTCTCCCTGGATTTCAAAGGGGTCATTACACTGAAACGTGTGAGTATCTTTATCGTAAAAGAACTGATAGAAAACGCTGACCGGATGAGCCAGTTTTACGACCGTATTACATACTTCCGTAGCCAGTTCCGGCGTAGCAGCATCAGCCGTACGTTGTTTCGCTAATTCGAGTACCTTATCGGCATCGATATGTTTAAGCATTCCTTGATATGTAGGCATGTTCATCTCCTCTTTTCCGGGCCGGTATGAAAAACACGGTCCTAATGTATACTCATTATAGCAAGTTTTACCTGGTGTGGCTAGGCCAAGTTTTCTTTGAATCACTACTAGTTGTCACTAAATGTCTATGTTATACTATAATATAGACTTTAGGAAAATTTTTGAAATGAGGTGGCTGCGTTGGCTCATATTATTGCCGTAACAAACCAGAAAGGCGGCGTTGGCAAGACGACGACGAGTATTAACTTAAGTGCCTGTCTGGCAGACAACGGCAAACGTACGTTGTTGATTGATATGGATCCGCAGGGCAATGCGACGAGCGGCCTGGGTATTGATAAAGAAAATCTGGAAGGAAATTTATACGACTGCCTCATTGAGCACGTGCCCTTTGCACAGGTCGTACAGAAAACAGCTGTCAAAAAACTGTCTCTTATGCCGGCAACGATGGATGTGGCCGGGGCAGCTGTCGAACTGGTGACGATGGAGCATCGGGAACAGGTGCTAAAGCAGGCCTTACAGGAGTATTTAGAGAGTGTAAAAAAGCCGTACGACTTCGTTCTCATCGATTGTCCGCCCTCCTTGGGCTTGCTGACGATCAACGCGCTCGTAGCGGCAGATCAGGTCCTGATTCCTGTACAGTGTGAATTTTATGCCCTGGAAGGGTTGGCCCAATTGATGCAGACCGTAGAAATGGTACGCAGCAGCATGAACGAACAGCTGCGGCTTCTCGGCCTCGTCCTGACCATGTTTGATGGCCGTACGAACTTATCCCTCCAGGTAGCGGAAGAAGTGAAAAAGTATTTTAGCGGACAAGTCTTTCACACGCTCATCCCCCGCAATGTACGCTTAGGTGAGGCCCCCAGCCACGGTGAGCCTATCACCATATATGATAGCCATTCCCGTGGCGCAGACGTATATAGAAAACTGGCCAGAGAGGTGATTCGCCGTGTCGGTTAGAAAAAAAGGTCTCGGGAATAACAGCGGCCTAGGGAAACGGTTAAGCGCCCTGGGCCTGACAGAAAAACATCTCGATGAAGCAGATAAAGCCGTGGAAAAAGCCGGCCCCGGCATGCCCATTGAAGTGCCCATTGACTACGTCCAGGCCAGCCCGCATCAGGCCCGGCAGACGTTTGACCAGCAGGCCTTGGACCGGCTGGCCGATTCCATCCGCCAGTACGGCCTCGTGCAGCCCTTGATCGTGCAGAAAAAGGCTGACGGCACGTATGAACTGATCGCCGGGGAACGGCGTTTGCGGGCAGCCAAACAGGCAGGCCTGACGACGGTACCTGTCTTGTGTAAAAGCTATACGCCTGACGTGGCAGCAGAAGTATCGCTCATTGAAAATCTGCAGCGGGAAGACCTGAATGCCATGGAAGAAGCTGAAGCCTATCAGATGCTCATGCAAAAGTTTGGCCTCACGCAGGAAGAAACTGCCGCTAAGGTAGGCCGCAGCCGTCCCTACGTAGCCAATATGCTCCGCCTGCTCAGGCTGCCGGTTGATATTGCCCGGCTCTTGCGGGCCGGACAGCTTTCGATTGGCCAGGCCCGGCCTCTCTTGCAGCTTCCGGATGTGACGCAGCAGCTGCAGGCAGCCGAACACATTGTAAAGCAGGGGCTTTCGGCCCGTCAATGTGAGGCGCTGGTGCAACGGTTGCTGCAAGACAAAGAGAAAAAGGAAAGCCCTTCTGGTGACGCCTATCTCGAAGCACTGCAGGACCGGTTGAAAATACATTTAGGTACGAATGTCTCCATTCGTTTTAACCGGCAGCGCAAGAAGGGGAAAATCGAGATCGCCGTTGCGTCCGAAGCGGAATTTGAACGCCTCCTGGCTTTGCTGACAGAGGAACCGTCTGCAACAGACGACACGCCTCCGTCTTCTTTTACAATTTAATGAAAATTAAGGAAAAACAGTTGTGTTTTGCCTATCTTTTGTGTAATATAAGGTACGAACTTTACGAACAGATACGCACGTTGGGAACTACGGCAGGAGGAAAGACATGGGTTACGGATTAGACTGGCAGATGCTTTATTATATTATTGCCGGTGTGGTAGCAGTATTGCTGCTGGCTTTGCTCATTTATATTGGCATACTCAATCGCCGCGTGAGCAGGCTCAATAAAAAATATGAATTTTTTATGCAAGATGAAACGGGAAAAAGTATGGAAGCCAAGCTGCGCGAGGATGTGGCGCACTTGCATGAGCTTCAGGATTCCATGGAATTGATCCACAAGACGCAAAAGGACATTCTGGCGGTACAAAATCATTGTTTTCGCAAGATAGGCTTTGTCAAATACAATGCCTTTGATAATATTGGCAATAATCTGAGCTTTGCTTTTACGGTTCTCGATGGCAAAAATGATGGCTTTTGCCTCTCCAGCGTTTATGGCCGGAATGAATCGCGTATTTTTGCCAAGCCCATCGTCGATGGCAAGTGCCTCTACGGCATGAGCGAAGAAGAAAAAGAAAGCCTGGATAATGCGTTACAGTATGCAGGCGAGCTGACTACTGTCCAGAAGGACTAAAAGAAGGGAATACGTTTGAACATTCAGGATTGGTTCCAAGAGGGGAAAAAACGGCTGGCAGAGGTCTTTTCCCACGTGTCGCAACGGGGCTTTTTGCAGCGTTCAGAGCCTTTGGTGCTGACACCGAAACAATATAAAAAAGGGATAACCCTCGTCTTGGCAGGGGCCGTGGTCATTGTAGCCGGCCTGCTCGTCGGGATATATGAGTTCGTTTCCCTCCAGGAAATGAAAGAACAAAATGCACTGCATGAACAACAACTGGAGATGATGCGGGAAAAAACGGCATCACTGCAGGAAAAAATGGATAAAATGGATGCCCTTGACCAAGAGCTGCGGCAAATGGTCAAAGGCGCCGGCACGGGTGACAGCCCAAAAGGTGACGGTGGCGTAGCAGGACAGCAGAAGAAATCGCCGGACGTTTCTCATGCTGACTACAATGAGCTGTTACATGCCACCTCGCGGCTGGAAACAAAGACCAACGCCCGCATTATCAGTTTCATTACGCTGAAGACAGTACTGAGTGATACTGCCGGTCAGCAGGTCCGGGAAATGCAGCAATTATCCAAACAGTACCAGGCATCGAACTATCCGTCCATTTGGCCGGTCAACGGCACGATTACGTCGAATTTCGGCTATCGGGGCAACCCCATCGGCGGCGGTACGGGCTTCCATGAAGGCGTAGATATTGCCGTAGATTACGGTACGCCTGTACGGGTTACGGCGTCTGGCAAGGTTACCATGGCCGGCTGGGTAGATGGGTATGGTAACCTCGTTGAAGTTGATCATGGCGGCGGTTTTGTTACGCGCTACGGACATAACTCTATGCTTCTTGTCGTCGTAGGACAGGAAGTGAAGACGGGAGATATTATTTCACTGGCTGGCAGTACGGGCCGCAGCACAGGCCCGCATGTCCATTATGAAGTACGGGTTAATGGTACACCGACAGATCCTATGCTGTTCTTGCCATAAACAGACGAGGCAGACGGACTGGCAGCTTGCAGCCAGTTTGTCTGCCTTTTTTCGTGTGAAAGGAGCTCTACATGAAACATTTCAGCGCCTGTCTGGCCATAGGCATCTGTCTCTTGGGACTGGCACTGATAGCCTCAGGCTGCAGCCGTTCTGATTCGCAGCCCCTGCAACGCAAGGACGTATTGATCGGTACGAATCTTTCCCTGACCGGACCGGGTGAGGCCTATTGCCGCTCGACGGAACAGGGAATTGAACTGGCACGGGATATGATCAATGAACAGGGCGGCCTCCTGGGCAAGCCGGTGCAGCTGATCAGCGTAGATAATCATGGCAACGCCGATGATGCGGCTACGGCCGTGCAGCAGCTTGCTACGCGTAATGTCAGTGCTATCATCGGCCCCAATATGACGGCCTGCGCGGCGGCAGTCATGCGGCCGGCAGAAGCACAGCGGATCCCGGTTATCAGTCCGGCCTGCACAGACCCGGACATTACCGTTGACGCAAAAACGCGGCAGGTCTACCAATATATGTTCCGGGCGACCTTCATCGATCCCTATCAGGCCCGGGCTATGGGCGATTATGCTGTCGAATATTTGCAGGTTACGCGGTCGGCCGTCGTGTTCAATAGCGACAGTACGTATTCCAAAGGCCTGGCTGAATTTTATCGCAGTACCATCGAAGCCCATGGCGGCACGATTACGGCTTTTGTAGATCTGGCCGCCTATCATGGCGACCTGAAGGCAGCCCTGGCAGCCGTACAGGAACCGCCGTGTCAGGCTATATATCTGCCTTTATATGATAAGAAGGCGCGGGAATTCATTACCCTCGCCCGTTCGTCTGGCATTACCCTTCCTATTTTAGGTGCCGATGGCTGGAACGGCCCGGCCTTGGCGAAGAATACCGATGCGGCGTATCTTACGAATCTTTTTTATACGGACCACTACGCCAATGACGTGCATGAGCAGACGGCAGAAACCTTTGCCGAACGGTATTATGAAAAATACGGCCAATGGCCGGACAGCTACGCAGCCCTGGGCTACGATTCGCTCATGATGGTAGCCGATGCCGTGCGGCGTGGCAATTCGGCGTCACCCCAGCAGATTGCCCATGAACTGGCTAAAACGATGGATTTCACCGGCGCTACCGGCCGGGTCGTCCTCGATTCCAACCACGATGCGATTAAATCCGTATTTATCCTCACCTTCTGGCAGGGCGAACCGGCATTGCTGAAGAAATGGCCGGCCGTTACTACACAATGACAGGAATGCATACATTGTATGTGAATTTGCAACTAAAACATTCTCAAAATTCTATTTACAAATGAGAATATAAGTGATACTATATGCGTAAAGAACAGGCCATGCTCTATGGCCGGGCGCAAGCAGTAGGCGCAGCCTGCGGGACTACATATATGTAATATGCGGTTCTGCAGGCTTTCTCTATGTCTGATTATATGTATTGGAAAAAAGGAAGTTATATATATGGTACAAGATGAAGCAGTATTAAAGCGCCGTACGGCGTGGTTATCGGTTATCAGTAATACGGTGTTAGTCATTGGCAAGCTTTCCATCGGCCTTTTGACAGGGACGGTCAGCCTCGTATCGGAAGCCATTCATTCCGGCGTAGATCTCCTGGCGGCATTCATTGCCTGTCTGGCTGTTCGCAAGGCATCGCTGCCGCCGGATAAGGACCATGATTATGGACATGGCAAGGTGGAAAATGTGTCGGCAGCCTTTGAATCCCTTCTGATCATCGTTGCGGCCTTGGGCATTATCTATGAATCGTCAGGCAAATTTTTTGCTCCTCAGACACCGCAATCGCTGAATTTGGCCTTGGCTGTCATGCTCGGCTCCAGTCTCATCAATGCTGTCGTTTCGGCACGGCTCTACCATGTCGGTGAAAATACCGGTTCAGAAGCACTGAAAGCCGATGGCATGCATTTGCGGGCTGACGTTTGGACCTCAGCGGCTGTCATGGCAGGCATTTTCCTCATGAAGATAACGGGCTGGGCCATTCTCGATCCGCTTATTGCCTGCATCGTAGCCGTAGGCATTCTGCGCGTCGGCTATAAGATGTGCCGCCGCAGCTACGATGACCTGACCGATGCCTCCTTAAGCGATAGCGAAGAAAAGCGTATTGGTTCGATTATTCTGGAAACACCGGGCGTCATGGGTTATCATCATTTACGTACGCGTATTTCCGGTACGGAAACGATGATGGATTTCCATTTGGAACTGGATAAAGGCTTGCCGCTCATCCAGGCTCACGCTATTTCCGAAAAGGTAGAAACGGCGCTGCACCGGGAATACGGTCCCTGCGACCCGATCATCCACTTGGATCCCCGCTAAATACAGTATGGCCGGTATGATTCGAGCACCTTTTTCTGGCTCTTCCAATCTGGCATGAAGCGGCTCAGCCAGGCGTAAAAGCGGGCGGAGTGATTGGCCTCGAGAAAGTGGCAGAGCTCGTGCAGGACGACCTGGTCGATACAGGCGTCGGGCATGATCGCTAAATACGCATTGAGGCGTATGGTCTGCCGGGCCGGTGTACACGAGCCCCAGCGGGTCTGCATAAAGCGTATCGTCACGCGTGGCACCGGTATGCCGTAGGACCTGACACGGGCGTAACAGCGCGTTAGGCTGGCCGTGAGTAAGGGCTGGCTGAGACGCAGCAAAAACGCATGATAGAGGCGGCGCCGTGTTTCCCAATCCGTGTCAGACTCCGTTTCCAGGCAAAGGGTATTTCCCTGCAGCCACATCGCCTCGGCCGGGCCATGAATGACGCGCAGGACATAAGGCCGGCCCTGGACATACCACGTTTCCCCCGTCTGCAATGTCAGCACGGGGGCTTTTTGTAGTGTTGCCAGGGTGCGGCTGATAAAAGCCTCTTCGCGGTGTAGAAAGTCTTCGATGCGGGAGCGCGGTACTGCCGGCGGCGCCGATACGTACAGTTTGCCATCGCCCGGGATACGCAGATTAATATTTTTTACGGCTTTGCGCTGCAGCTCATACGTAACAACCGTACGGTCTGAGAGCGTGATCGTATAGCGTGTAGGTGTAGACATAGAGAACTCCTTTTTTTCTTTAGTATGTTTACTCTATACTTATTTTGCCCCATTGTCCATGTCTTTTTGTGTTATAATACGAGCTGTAGGGACCATTGTCCCGGAAAGGAGAATGGTATGTTAGATTTTACTGCCCTTGATTTTGAAACGGCGAACGCCTACCCCAACAGTGCCTGCTCTCTGGCGGCGGTTACCATGCACGATGCGGCTTGTGTGAAAGAAGGCTACAGCCTGATCCGCCCGCCCTTTATGGTCTTTGCGCCGGAAACGGTGCGTATTCATGGGATCACACCGGACATGGTAGCGGGAAAACCGAAATTTAATGCCCTCTGGCCGGCTATCCGGCGTCATTTGGATGGCCGTATTCTGGCGGCCCATAACGCTGCCTTTGATATGCGCGTCTTGCGCAGTCTCCTGTCGTGGTATGATCTGGAGCCACCGCAGGCCTCGTATATCTGCACGGTCCAGCTTTCGCGCCGCATCTGGCCGGAACTGCCCAGCCACAGGCTGGACGTCGTAGCAGGGCACCTGGGGTATACCTTTCGGCATCACCAGGCCTTGGACGATGCCCGGGCTTGTGCCTATATCGTCATCAAGGCGGCTGAAAAGACCAGGGCCCGCTCGATGGAAGAGCTCATCGAGCAGGCGGGCGTACGTTTGAAAAGCCTGTAAGTGGAACCGGCACGGGTATGGACAATTTGTTTTACAATTCCTGAGGGAATGAGTATAATATAGAAAAAACTAAGGTCCTAATTTGAAGGAGGTTTTATGCTATGAAAATTGTTTTGTTGGAATCGCTGGGAATCAGTCAGGAACTGCTGGCTACGTACGTCGACCAGGTCAAAGCGGCAGGCCATGAATTTGCTGCCTACGAACGCAACGACGACCCGGCTGTACAGATTGCAGAAGCCAAGGATGCAGACATCCTGATCATTGCCAACATGCCTCTCAAAGCTGAAGTCATCAATGCCTGCCCGCATTTGAAATACATTGACGTAGCTTTTACCGGCGTCGACCACGTCGACCTGGCCGCTGCTAAAGCCAAGGGAATCAAAGTCAGCAATGCCTCCGGCTACTCCACCGTTGCCGTAGCCGAATTGACACTGGCCATGATTCTCGACCTGCTCCGCTATGTACCGCAAGTAGACGCTGCCTGCCGGGCTGGCGGCACGAAAGCCGGTTTTATCGGCTCTGAACTGGAAGGCAAGACCGTTGCCCTCATCGGTACCGGCGCCATTGGCCAGCGCGTAGCCGAACTGGTCCATGCCTTTGGCGCTAAGGTCATTGCCTACAATGGCTTCTCCCATAAGGAAGACACGGAACTCATCAAATACCTGCCCATGAAGGAAATGATGGCCCAGGCCGATATCGTATCGCTGCACTGCCCCGTTACGGAACAGTCCCGGGGCCTGATCAATGCAGAAACCTTGTCGTATATGAAACCTACGGCTTATTTGGTCAATGAAGCCCGTGGTCCGATCGTCGATTCCCAGGCCTTGGCCGCTGCGTTGAACGAAGGCCGTATTGCCGGTGCCGGCATTGACGTTTTTGAAACGGAACCGCCTTTGGCTACAGATCATCCCCTGCTCCATGCGAAAAACACCATTGTTACACCGCATGTAGCCTTTGCCACGAAGGAATCTATGGAAAAACGGGCGGTCATTGTCTTCGACAATATTCAAGCCTACCTGCAGGGCCAGCAAAAGAACATTATTCTCTAAAAAGATAAGTCGAACCAGTCAGATGCTATTTTGGCATCTGACTGGTTTTTTTTGTCTGTTCTATTGTAATCATAAAAGTGGTATGGTAGCATATAACATGAAAAAAAGAACTATATTGTTATACCTATTTTCTATCATTTATTTGAAACGAGGTAAATAAAAATGAGAATGACTTTTCGTTGGTATGGAGAAAAAGATGATCCGATTACGCTGACACAAATCGATCAGATTCCAGGTATGGATGGAATTGTCAGTGCCCTATATGATATTCCCGTCGGGGAAGTATGGCCGGCAGAACCGTTGCTGCAGATGAAAAAGGAAGCAGAAAAGCATCATCTTGTTTTTAAGGATCTGGAAAGCATCAATGTCCACGAAGACATCAAATTGGGGCTGCCTACGCGGGATGCATATATTGAAAATTATATTACGTCCTTGAAAAATGCAGCGAAAGCAGGCATTGAAGTCGTCTGCTATAATTTTATGCCTATTTTTGACTGGACGCGGACGGACTTGGCCAAACCCTTATACGATGGTTCTACGTGCCTGGCCTACGATTATCATTTGGTAGAAGGAAAAACACCACAGGATATGGTGCATGAAATCCTCGATAACAGCCACGGCTTCAGCATGCCCGGCTGGGAACCGGAACGGCTGCAGTCCCTGAAAGCGCTCTTTAAAGCCTATGAAGGGATGGATGAAGAACACTTACGGGAAAATTTAGCCTATTTCCTGAAAGCTGTCGTACCGGAAGCCGAAGCCTGCGGCATCAAGCTGGCCATTCACCCGGATGATCCGCCTATTTCTGTCTTTGGCCTGCCGCGCATCGTCAAAAATGAAGGAGATCTTGAAAAGATTGCGGCCATGGTCGATAGTGAAAGCAACGGCTTTACTATTTGCACCGGTTCCCTCGGCTCTAACCGGCAAAATGACATTCCCCACATTATCCGCAAATTTGGCCGCATGAAACGCGTCCATTTCATTCACCTGCGCAACGTCCAGGTTCATGAACCGTAGGTATTTAATGAAGTAGCCCATAAGTCGGCTATCGGTTCCTTAGATATGGTAGACATTGTACAAGCGTTGTATGATATCGGCTTTGACGGCCCCATCCGGCCGGATCATGGCCGCATGATTTGGGGCGAAGAAGGCCGTCCCGGCTATGGCTTATACGACAGAGCCTTAGGGGCCAACTACATTTGCGGCCTTTGGGATGCCATCAATCGTCTGTGCGGACCGCAGTAACTACTTTCAAACTGGCACAATGTATTGTACAATAAGAGAAATATAAACGTGTTGGAGGAATGTATATGTTGCGCTTGAAAAGATCAGCCGTGCGTATGCAACGTGATGCATGGCAGGAAAAGGGGTTTACTTTGTATCAGTTTGATGACCAGGCTGTCCGGGAAGAAACGCTGGCCCGGCCGCAATGGCTGCATATTGGCTGTGGCAACCTGTTCCGGTCCTATGTGGCAGTATTGCAGCAGCGTCTGCTCAATCAGGGCCTGGCTAAGACCGGGATCATTGCAGCTACGACCCATAATGCTGCCGTCATCGATGACGTGTATACGCCATATGATAACCTTTTTATCAATGTCATCATGGAAAAGGATGGCCCCTATAAGACCGAAGTTATCGGCAGTGTAGCCGAAGCCGTTGCCGTAAAACGGGAGCGGACGGCAGACTGGCAGCGTTTGCTGCAGATTTTTACGGCACCTACGTTGCAGCTCGTCAGCTTTACGATTACTGAAAAGGGCTATAACCTAACCGGCTTTGATGGGGCGTATTTAGACGACGTCCGGGCTGATTTGGCAAATGGCCCGGCTAAGACCGTCAGCTCTATGGGCATGCTGGCTTCGCTGGCCTATGCCCGGTATCAGGCCGGCGCTGTACCGACGGCCTTTGTAAGTATGGATAATTGTTCCCACAATGGCGACCGCGTCCGCAAGGCCTTCCTGACCTTTGCAGAAACGTGGGCCAAACAGGGCCAGGTAGAAGCGGGCTTTGTGTCCTACGTAACGGATACCTTGTCGTTCCCGTATAGCATGATTGATAAAATCGTGCCCAGCCCTTCCGTTACGGTACAGGAAGAACTGCGTCATAAAGACGTAGCAGATATGGATTTCATTCAAGCCGGACACAGCACATATGCCCTCTTTGCCAATGCAGCACCACAGGAATACCTGGTCATTGAAGACAGCTTCCCGAACGGCCGGCCGCCCCTTGAAAAAGCAGGCGTCATCTTTACGGACCGGGAAACGGTCAATCAGTGCGAACGCATGAAAGTAGGGACCTGCCTGAATCCGCTCCATACGGCTTTAGCTGTCTATGGCTGTCTCCTTGGCTACGTCAAGATTGCCGATGAAATCCAGGATCCGCAGCTGCGTGGCTTGGCTGAAAAAATTGGCTATGACGAAGGCTTGCCCGTAGTGGCTGATCCCGGCGTTATTCATCCTAAAGATTTCCTTAAGGAATTTTTGGAAGAACGGCTGCCGAATCAGAACGTACCCGATACGCCCCAGCGCATTGCCACCGATACATCACAAAAAGTGGGGGTACGCTATGGCGGCACACTGCAGGCGTATGGCCAGAAAGCCAAAAATTTGAAATATATCCCCTTAGCCATTGCCGGCTGGTGCCGCTATCTGCTGGGCATTGACGATCAGGGGAACGCCTTTAAGCCCAGCCCGGATCCGCTGCTGGCAGACCTGCAGCACGTCCTTTCACCAGTCAAGCTGGGACAGCCAGATACGGCAACAGGCGTATTACAGCCTATCCTCTCGCATACGTCCATTTGGGGCGGCCTTGATTTGACGGCCTTAGGTCTTGAACCGGTCGTTGAAACATATTTTAAAGAACTCATTGCCGGTCCTGGCGCTGTACGGGAAGTATTAATAAAATATGTAGGAGGTAGTATAAAATGAAATCAGTTGTAGTAGAAACACCGGGGAAAATCGCCGTGGTAGAACGGGAAATCCCGGCCATCAAAGAAAATCAGGTTTTGGTCAAAGTAAAGGCTGCCGGCATTTGCGGTTCCGACGTGCATATTTTCCATGGCAAAAACGCGTTTGCTACGTATCCCCGCGTCGTAGGCCATGAATTTGCCGGTGAAATTGCCAAAGTCGGTGACCAGGCCGGTGATTTTGCTGTAGGTGAACACGTCGTCGTGGATCCAGTCGTTTCCTGTGGCCACTGCTATGCCTGCCGTATTGGCCGGCACAATGTATGCACCAGCCTGCACGTTATGGGCGTACATGAAGATGGCGGTTTCCAGGAATACGTTGCCGTCAACGCCGATCAGGTCTATAAGCTGCCGGCAGATCTGCCTTGGGAAATTGCTGCCACAGTAGAACCCTTCTCTATCGGTGCCCAGGTGGCACACCGGGGCCGCCTCAGTGGCGATGACACCGTATTAATCTGTGGTGCCGGCCCGATTGGCTTGATCATCCTGCAGGTCGCCAAAATGAAAGGTGCCCGCGTTGCAATCCTCGATCTGGAAGAAAGCCGTCTTGAAAAAGCAAAAGAACTGGGCGCTGATATGATCATCAATGGCAATACGACGGACCTTGTAGATGCCATGAAAGAATTTACCGATGGCCTGGGCTTCAACCTGATCTATGAAGCAACGGCTAACGCTAAAATTTTGGCTACATGCATCCGGGACCTGCCCAGCCAGGCCGGCCGCGTCGTCGTCTTAGGCTTCACAACACAGGAACTGCCTATCCGCCAGGTAGACATCATGGGCAGAGAACTGGAAATCATCGGCACACGCCTCAATAACCATCGCTTCCCTGAAGTTATCGACTGGTTTAAAGCAGGCAGCGTAAAACCGCAGGAAATCATTACGCATACCTTCCCCTTCGAAAAAGCAGCAGAAGCATTCCAGTTCAGCGATGAAAATCCGGATAAAGTACTGAAGATTATTTTGAAATTCTAAGCACAGTCAAAGCAACCGTTTTGTGTGCAATATTATGAGAGTGAACCCGCAGGGTATGGGGTTCACTCTTTTTTTTGGAATAGGACTAAAGATAAAAGATAAAATATTATGATTTAATTTTACCTTTTTGTAATCAGAATAACAAATCAATACATATTTGATATATATAAATTGTGTAAATTCATTGACATCATTCTGTTAAGTGCTAGAATGTTAGTATATTGAAAACACGGATTTAAAGTAAATTAAAAATATAATTTGAAAAAAACGTATATAAGATTAAACTTATTTTGATATAACCTAGTAATTATTAAGATATTCAATAAGGACACTTAATAATATTAAATAAACCCATAAGAAAGGAGAAGAAAACTAGTATTAAAGGAGGAGAAAACGTAAACACTATCAATTAATTAAAAAAAGGAGTGTATATTTATGAAAATGCCTAAGGCTCATCCCATATCGTGGATACTGTTATTAGTAACGACATTAGCTATTTTGGCAACTTCCGTTTCACGTATTATTTTACCTACCGTTTTACCAGCTATTATGGAAGAATTCCAGTGGAGCGCAACTGAAGTTGGTTTCTTAAATTCAGCAATGTTTATTGGCGCCTTCATTGGTGCGACATTCTTTGGTATTTTATCGGACTCTGTAGGCTCCGGCTATAAGCGAGGCTGGACCTGGATCTGCTGCATGATTACTGCCGGTATTGGCGGTATTTTGACGGCTATGTGCACAACTGTCAATGCCATGCGTGGTGCTCTGGCCATTTTAGGTATGGGCACTGGTGGTTCTGAACCGGTTAACGTAGCTATTATCGGTGAATGGTGGCCAAAAGAACACCGTGGTTTTGCTATTGGTGTTCATCATACAGGCTTCCCCTTTGGCCAGTTTTTAGGGCCAATCCTTATCAGCTATATCCTGGCTGTAGGTACCTGGCACGATGCCTTTACCTTTATTCCTCTCTTGGCTATTCCTATTATTATCCTTCAGTTAATCTTTGGTACAGAAAAGAATCAGAAGAAAGTTTACAAATGGATTGAAGACCACAAGATGACGAAGCCGTTGGATGAAGTAGAAGCCGAAGGCAAAAAGCCGTCTCTTAAAGAAATGATTAAAAATGTTGGTATTTGCTTACACAACAGAAACTGCGTCATGCTTATTATCTTTGATTTCATTTTCCTCTGGTCAGAAGCAGCTATCACAACCTTCATGACCTTGCAGTTAACCACCGTTGTTGGCCTTTCCTTAGCAGCCGCTGCTGTTGTTTCCGGTGCTTCTGGTATTACCGGTTGGATTGGTCAGATTGTTTGGGGTACTGTATCCGACTCGACAGGCCGTAAATTTGCCTTGCGCATTATCGCCGTTGGCTGGATTATTGCTACTTTGGCCTGCATGTTCATTAACACAGAAATGACTGCCTGGATGATCCTTATTTTCTGGGGCTTGTTCCGTAATTCACCGTTCCCCGTTGTCTATGCCCTGTTGATCGATTCTCTGCCGAAATCGGCCGGTTCTTCCATGGGTCTTATGATTGGTATTGCCCTGGGCCTTTCCGGTTTCTTCGCAGCTCCGACGGCTGGCTGGATTATTGAAACGTTTGGTTTTACTGCCCATTATGTTGTCTTAGCAATCATGCTGGCTCTTTCCTTTATTCCTCTGGCAATTACCAAAGAAACTGTCCATAAGGATAAAGACAAGGCTGCTGCATAAGACTGTGCATGGTAACTGTTCCTATGTTTTCTGTATTTCGTAAAGGAGCTGAGTAGTGTGAATACAAAAGATATTGCCCGGGCGTTAAACAACATGGAAGCTGTGGACTTAACACTAACCATGGAAGAAGGTATGCCTGTCTGGCCAACGCATCAGCATTTTTTCCACAACATTGTCGAATCGACGGAATTAGGTGACCCGGCAACGCATTATGCCATTACGATGGGCGAACATTGCGGTACTCATATGGATGCACCGCGTCACTTCATTACAGGTGCTACGCCTGTAAGTGATGTGCCCGTTAAACAGTTCATGGGCCACGCTGTAAAGATCGAAGCCACGCAGGTAGGGCCCCTGGGGCTCTTCCATAAGGAAGATATTATGGCCTGGGAAAAAGACCATGTAGAAATTCAAAAGGATGATATTGTCCTGCTCCACTTCGGCTGGGATGCACGCTATGGTGTGAAACCGAATTATGACGATTTCCTCAAAGATTGGCCGGGCCTGGCTCAGGATGGTGCCCAGTACCTTGCCGAAAAAGGCGTAAAGATCGTAGGCTGTGATGCCCTGGCATTGGACGTTTTCGCTGGTACCGACCCGACACACAAGACCTTATTGCCAAAAGGTATCCTGATTGTTGAAAACCTGTATAATCTGGGCTTGCTGCCGGACGAAGTATTCTTTGTGGCCGTTCCGCTGAAAATTAAGGACGGTTCCGGATCGCCGGTCCATGCGGTAGCCTTCTTTGAAAAGAAATAAATAATACGTTGGATCAGATCTTAATTGAAAGGGTGATGTTACATGTATGTATATCTTTCCTATCCATTAGCTGAAGGTCAAATCGCCTGGCCGGATGCCCCTGTATATTCTGCTGGCCGGCATGATATTATTGGTATTGATGGCAGCGCCTGCAACACGTCCATCATGGTGATTCCAAACCACTATGGCACGCACTATGATGCACCGCGCCATTTCAATGCTAAGGGACCTAAGATTACTGAATTGCCAATGGAATATTTCTGCTTTAAAGGCGACGACATTTTGATTCTCGATATTCCCAAGGGAAAGAAAGAAGTCATTACGGCAGAAGATGTCATGCCCTATAAGGACCAGATTGCCAAGGTGAAGCTGTTGCTTTTCCGTACGGGCTTTGAAAAACAGAAGGAACTGGATCCGCAGGGATATAAATATGAAAATCCCAGTGCTCATCCGGGTCTTTGCAAATACTTGGTAGAAAATTTCCCTGATTTAAAGACGATCGGTCTCGATTCCCTGTCCCTCGGCTCGGTATGTAACGACTATGCAACGGAAGCCCATCACTGGCTGCTCGGTTACTATACGGATCACTTCGTTACGGTCATTGAAGACATGATGCTTTCCCCGCTGGAAGGAAAGACTGTAAAAAGTATTACCGTAGCACCTATTCGTGCTTTAGATGTAGATAGTGCACCGGTTACGATTATTGCCGAAGTAGAATAAGAATGGTGATACTCCTCTTGAGAAATCAGGAGGAGTATTTTTATTATAAAATTATCTTATTGTATTTTGCCCCCAAATAGGAATAATTGCTAGCTTATGTATGGGTGGTATGCTATAATTGAATAGTATATATGGTATCAGGTTGTTATCCGTCAAAAGGGAACTTCCCCAGGGATATAAAAGCGACGCTTCTGCCTTGGTCCGTGGGCTTAGGGACCAGGTAAAATCGGCTTTCTTTTATGCAGCACGTGTAGGAACTTAGGAGACGGTATAAATTTATAATAGTTAGGTGAGGCTAATGATTGAGTTACAAACACAGGCGGCAGAGCCGCGGGAAAATGTCCGGTCGTATGTATACCGGACGCTCTATAACAACATTATGTCCGTACAGCTTGCTCCCGGTACGGCTATGTCAGAAAAGGAAGTAGCCAGTATTTTGGAAACGAGCCGTACTCCTGTACGGGAAGCCTTTATTCATTTGGCGCAGGAACGGCTCCTCGATATTTTACCGCAGCGGGGCACGTTCGTTGCCAAGCTGGACATGCACGTCATGGAAGAATCGCGCTTTATGCGCGTCGTCCTGGAAGAGGCTGTCGTACGGGAAGCTTGTAAGTCCTTTCCGGATCCGCATTTACAGCAATTAAAGCAGTTAATCCAGGAACAGCACAAGGCTGTCGATGCAGGCGATCCGCGCGGGTTCTATGTAGCAGATAACAGCTTTCATAGTACCCTTTTTACGGGCTGTGACAAACAGTACGTCTGGCAGACACTGATGCAGGCCAGCCGTGATTACTTCCGGGCGCGGACCCTCAATGCATTTGCTGAACCCATTGAAATTCCTCTCCACATCCACGAAGGCATCGTTGCTGCCATCGAAGCGCATGATGAAGAAAAAGGCGTAACCTTGTTGCATGAACACCTGACTAAGTTTGATACGGATGTACAACAGCTGAAGAAAACCTATCCGGATTATTTCCTATAATATAAAAAAGGATTTTTGCAAGTTTTACATAAAAAAGCAAGGTATTATATCTGTCCTATGGTACAATAGAACGGAACGAGATTGTAAAAGGAGTGATTTTTTATGGCAAACAAGGAAATGTATACCCTGGGCTCACAGAGCTCAGTTATTCGCGAATTATTTTCGTATGGCCAGGAACAGGCTGCCAAAGTAGGCAAAGAAAATGTCTTTGATTTTAGTATCGGCAATCCGACCGTACCGGCACCGGCCTGCATCAGAGAATCCATCGCAGAGATCATGGCCACGCGGGAATCGGCAGCGATTCACGGGTATACGGCAGCTTCCGGTGATACAGCTGTCCGCCAGGGCTTGGCCCAATATATGAATGATACGTATGATGCGCACGTTAAGGCTGATAATTTTTATATGACCTGTGGCGCAGCGGCATCGTTGACGATTACCTTGAAAGCCATTGTCGAATCGCCGGCTGATGAAGTGCTGGTCATTGCTCCGTTTTTCCCGGAATACACCGTATTCATTGAAAATGCCGGTGCTCATGCCGTTATCCTGCCACCGGATACGGAACATTTCCAAATCTCCCTGGAAAATTTGGAAAAGGCCATTACGCCCCATACGCGGGCTATTATTGTCAACTCGCCGAACAACCCGGCCGGTACGGTCTATTCGGCTGATACGTATACAAAAATGGCCGCTATCTTAACAAAGAAATCGTCAGAAATAGGCCATGCTATTTATCTTATTTCTGACGAACCATATAGAGAAATTATTTATGACGGCCTGCCCATTCTCTATGTACCAAAGTTCTACGCCAATACGATTGTCTGCTACTCGTACAGTAAATCCTTGAGCCTGCCGGGTGAACGCATTGGCTATATTCTCGTACCGGATTCCGTAAGCGATAAAGATGTTTATCCTGCCGTCTGCGGTGCCGGCCGGGCCATGGGCTTTGTGTGTGCTCCCCACCTTTTCCAGGACGTCGTTTTAAAATGCCTGGGCCAGACGAGCGATATGAATATTTACGACGAAAACCGTAAACTCTTATATAATGACCTGGAAGAAATGGGCTATGACTGCGTCTATCCGCAAGGCGCATTCTATCTCTTCGTCAAGTCGCCGGAACCGGATGCCAATGCCTTTTCGGAAAAGGCCAAGGCTCTGAATCTGCTCATCGTACCGGCAGACAGCTTCGGCTGCCCTGGCTACGTACGGATTTCCTATTGCGTAGAAGCCGATATGATCAAACGGAGCTTCCCGGCCTTTAAAAAGCTCATAGAACAGTATACGTAACACGTGTCTATTATTCATAGCAAAAAGCTGTCCTTTTGGGGCAGCTTTTTTGTTACACAGCCTATTATTTTTTTAAGCGGTTGAAGATGGTTTGCCGTGATACGTGAAGCAGCTTGGCAATTTCCGTCTGGGTATAGCCTTGTTCCATTAAATCGCGAATGACAAGCTGCTGGATAGCCGTTTCCAAATGCTTCATATCAAGGGCTACCGTGCCGGGTGCCAGGAGATGCTCCGTTTCTTCGCTAGCCGGTGCATCAAAGAGATAGCTGTATGTACGGTCTCCGGTTTCACCGAAAATGTGGTACCGCAGGGCAGCGCTGTATAATTCCCGTATATTGCCCCACCAGTGGTGTTGCAATAAGGTTTGCCGCAGGTTTTCCGGGAGTTCCTTTGGGGATTCGCCCAAGGATTGCAAAAAGAAGGAAAAAAGATAGGGAATATCGGCAGGCCTGTCGTTTAAAGGGGGTAAATTCAGCTTCAGCGTGTTAATGCGAAAAAAGAGATCCCGCCTAAAGGTACCGGCCTGGACAGCAGCGAGAATATCGGCATTACTGGCAGAGATGATGCGGATGTCTAAGGGGATGATGTAGTCGGAGCCGATGCGCATGACCTGTTTGGTTTCCAGCACGCGCAGCAGCTTGGACTGGATGTTAGGTGACATGCTGTTGATTTCGTCCAGAAAAATCGTTCCTTTATGGGCCATTTCAAACAGTCCGGCCTTGCCTTCCTTACGGGCCCCCGTAAAGGCCCCGCCGGCGTAGCCGAAGAGCTCGCTTTCCAGCAGGTCCGGAGGCAGGGCAGCACAGTTAATGGCCACAAAGGGCCCGTTGTGCCGGGGACCGGCGTTGTGGATGCTCTGGGCGAAGAGCTCCTTGCCCGTACCGCTTTCACCTTGAATCAGGACCGGTGCGTTGTACGTAGCCATAAGCCTGGCCTGGGCAATAGTCTGCTTCATGTGTGCATCGGTCGTACGGATATCTGAAAAGCAGTGCGTTGCTTCCAGGCCAGTACGCGATAGTTTATAGCGGATATTTTTTTCCAGACGCTGTAATTCTGTTACGTCCCGCAAAGTCAGGATGTATTGCCGTTCCTGGCCGGAAATGAAGGAATCGGAATTGGCGACGAGTGTATACGGCGGCTGGTGGATGATGCGGTCTTTGAAGGACGGCTTCGTTCCTTCGTGCCAATCGGGAAATATAGTGCGTATATTTTCTGTGTCTGCCGGGATGCCGAGGAAAATAGAGGCTTGCCGGTTAATATGGGAAATGGCCCCGCCTGCGCCGTAGAGGATGATGCCGTCTGTGACATGGGATAAGATCGATTCCAGCGTAGAGAGCTGGCGCCGGTCCTGCCGCTGGAAGCGGACGATGCCCAGGGCATACTGGAAGACCGACAAAAGTGTCGATTCGCTTGGCCTGATGGGAAAGACGGGCAAGGGCACGATGTTGGCAATCTGGGGCAAGAGGGTGCAGCCGACGATGGCTGTATCTGGCGTAATGGGAATATCCTGAATACGCTCTAAAAGCTGGTCGTACGTATCGTCAATGCTGTAGGGCTCATGTATGATGAGCTTGGCCCGCAAGTCTGGCGGACAAATATCAGGGTTAAAAATGAAATGCTTGTTGAGGAGGAGATGTATTTTTTTATATCTGCTGGCCTGACGCAGCGTATACAGGGCGTCGTAGGTAGAACTGTACAAGCAGAGAATGGGGATCTCGTGAATCGCTGCTGACAAAATTTGGTACGAGCCGCTGTTGGTGATGATGACCTTAGCGCCGGCCTGGACCATGTGCTGTGCCTGTGCAACCATATGGGGGAAATCGACAATTTCCGTTTTTACCGTTACGGAATCTAAGTCAGGCAAATCGCTATACGAAGCCAGCATATGGGAAACGGCCTGCTTCATCGTAGTGTCGGCAATAAAAAAGTAAATACTATCCATGGGGAGCACCTCCTGCCCTGCTATATCTTGTGTAAAGTATAGCAAATTTTTTTTACACGGCATAGGCGCAGGGACTCTTATTTTGTCAAAAAAAGCCGAAAATCAGGCCTTTTTCTCCTCTTCTGGTTGGCATACAGATTGCATATAAAAGAGTATGAAATAAGAGGAGAAAAGAACCTTGCTTGAACGAGATAGGAGGATCTATGATGAAAAAATTGCTGACCGGCGATGAAGCGGTTGCCAGGGGCCTGTATGAAAGCGGTGTCTCCTTTGCTTCAGCCTATCCGGGTACACCGAGTACGGAAATTTTGGAAAACACAGCCCAATACGATGAAATATACGCCGAATGGGCACCGAATGAAAAAGTCGCAGTAGAAGCGGCCATCGGTGCTTCCATGTCCGGTGTCCGTTCCTTTGCGGCCATGAAGATGGTCGGCCTCAATGTAGCAGCTGATGCTATGTTTACGTTTTCTTACTTACAAATTAACGGGGGCTTTGTCTTTGTCTCGGCCGATGATCCGGGCATGCATTCTTCCCAGGATGAACAGGATAACCGGCACTATGCCAAGGCCATGAAGATAGCCATGTTTGAACCGTCCGATTCCCAGGAATGCCTGGAAATGACAAAGGAAGCCTATCGTGTCAGTGAAACCTATGGTGTACCGGTTATGCTCCGCATGACGACGCGTATTTGCCACTCTAAGAGCCTCGAGACAGAAGGGCCGCGCCAGGACGTACCGCCTGTACCGTATGTAAAACAGCGGGAAAAAATGGACGCTGTACCGGCCATTTCCAAACAACGCCGGTACGTCATGGAAGAACGGGAACAGAAGCTAAAGGCCTATGCCGAAACGTCACCCTTCAATGTAGAAGAAATGCATGATACGAAAATCGGCATCGTTGCCGCAGGTGCTGCGTATATGTATGCCCGCGACGTCTTAGGTGATCAGGCTTCCTACTTAAAACTGGGCTTTACGTATCCCCTGCCCATGCAGAAAATCCGTGATTTTGCGGCTAAGGTAGATACGTTGTATGTCGTAGAAGAACTGGATCCGTTTATGGAAGATCAAATCCATGGGGCCGGTATTGCCTGTCATGGCCGTGATGTCATACCGGGCATTGATGAACTGAACCCGAATATCGTCGCTGTCGCCATTTTGCAGCAACAGCGCCAAGGCGTGACCATTCCTGATACGTATGTCGTACCGCGGCCGCCCGCTCTTTGTGCCGGCTGTCCGCACCGCGGCTTTTTCTATGCCTTAGGCAAACGCAAGGACACGGTCATGGTCGGCGATATTGGCTGTTATGCCTTAGGCGGGTCGGAACCGCTCAACGCTAAGGATTTGGCCGTCTGTATGGGCAGTGCTTTTTCTGTCGGCCATGGCCTGAGCCATGGTTTTCAAATGAGTGGCCAGAAAAAGCGGGTCGTTGCCTGCATGGGTGATTCGACCTTCTTCCACACGGGTATCAATTCCCTTACGGATGTTGCCTACAACCATTCCAATACGATCTGTGTCATTCTCGATAACCGCATTACAGGCATGACCGGCCATCAGCAAAATCCCGGTACGGGCTATACGCTCAAAGGGGAACCGACGACGCTGATTGATATTGAAACGGTCGTCCGGGCCTTGGGGATCCAGCATATCCGCACGGTCAACCCGCTGGATTTGCAAGCTATGAATGAAGCACTGGACTGGGCCTATGCCAGAGAAGACGAACCGTCAGTCATCATTACGCGCTGGCCTTGTATCCTGAAAAAATTCAGCCCTGCAGATAAGGAAGAGTTTGATCTCTCTATGCAGCCCTGCGTCGTCCACACGGAAACCTGTATTGGCTGCAGGAAGTGCCTGACTACAGGCTGCCCGGCCCTGCGCTTTAATACGCAGACGAAAAAATCGGAAATCGTTGCCAGTGACTGCACGGGCTGTACGCTGTGCCTGCAGGTTTGTCCTGTACAGGCCATTAGCCGGAAGGGGGACAAATGATGCGTGACGTAACCAGTATCCTGCTTGTAGGTGTTGGCGGGCAGGGAACCATTTTAGCCAGTAAAATCCTGACCATAGGCCTTATGGAACAGGGCTATGATGTAAAGATGAGTGAAGTCCATGGTATGAGCCAGCGCGGCGGCAGTGTCAGTACACAAGTGCGTTTTGGCGAAAAGGTATATTCGCCCATTATCGGTGCCGGTATGGCGGATATTCTCGTTTCCTTTGAAGAGATGGAAGCGGCGCGCTATGCCAAATTCCTCAAGCCGACTGGGAAAATGGTCGTCAATACGACGCAGATCCCGTCGCTGTCTATCTTATCCGGCGCCTGTGAGTATCCGGCCGGAATCATAGACGAATTGAAAAAACACGTGTCCGTACAGGTCGTAGATGCTACGCAGATCGCCGCCGGCCTGGGTAACCCTAAAGGGGCCAACATCGTCCTCTTAGGCGCCTTGGTCGGTGCTTTGGGACTCACGGAGATAGACTGGAAAGAGATTATTGCAAAGACAGTCAAACCGGTCTTTGTCGACGTGAATATCAAAGCCTTTGATGCTGGCCTGGCCGCCGTATGATATAATAGACCAATGTGTATATAGGCAGATGCCAGGGCCTTTTGCCTGGCATCTTTCTGTTCAAAGGAGGAAACAACACATTGGCTTTTATGGAAAACAAAGAAAATCTGGTCTGGCGCAAGGGAATACCGGGCAGGGCCAGCGAACGGTATGCCCGGGCAGCCGGTATGACGCTGGAGGAATGGCGGGAAGCTACCCGTTTTAGCGCCATTGATGTGGGCTGGATCATTATGTGTGTCGGCATGTCCTTAGGGGCAGGGATCGTGTTTTTGCCGATTCAAGTGGGCTTATCCGGACTGCCCGTCTTTTTGCTCGTGGCGCTCCTGGGCTATCCTATTGCCTATGCTCACCAAAAGTTGTATTTGGATGTCTTGGCCAAGTCGGAATTATGCGAGGACTTTGCCGGTATCATTTCCGGCTATTTGGGAAAAAACTGGGGCTTTTTCTTAGGTGCCGTCTATTTTGTCTTTACGACGATCCTGCTCTTTCTCTATTCGACGGCCCTGACTAATGACAGCTCATCCTTCCTGGTAACCTTTGGCGTAACGCAGGAGTCCCTGGCACAGAATGCCTTTTACGGCCTGGCACTCATTTCACTCATGGTCGTCATTGCTTCGCAGAGTGAAAAACTGCTCATGAAGATTTCGTCCGGTATGGTCGTGACGAAGGCCCTGGTCATTGCGGCCCTGGGACTGCTCATGGTGCAACACTGGGACCTGCTCAACATCATGGTGCCGCCGGATCTGGGCTATGTCATTAAAAATTTCATCGTTATGCTGCCCTTCATTGCCATGTCGATTGAGTTCTTCATCGCCTTAGGGCCGGCGGTCATCTATTTCCGTAAAGAGACGGAGAATAAAGTCGTAGCCCACTATCGTTCTACGCGGATTTATCAGTATGCCTATCTCTTTTTGGTGGGCCTCGTCGTCTTTTATACGGTATCCTTTAACCTGGCGATGGATCACAGTCAGGCAGTTACGGCCTATACGGCCAATATTTCCGCCTTGGCTTTGGCGGCGCAGCATATGGATGGCTCAGCCATAAAGATTTTAAATCTCGTCTTGAATATCTTTGCCGTGGTTACGGCCTTCTTTGCCATGTTCCTCTGCTTCCGCGATGCCTGCAGCGGCATGGTACTGAATCTGCTTGGCCGCGTCATGGCGCGCGAAGCCATTCCTAAAAGGCTCATTACCCACGCGACCAGTATTTGCTGCATCCTGCTTTGCTGGGGCGTCATCGCCCTGCGCATACAGGTACTTACCTTTACGCCTCTTTTAGGCGGGCTCATCGGCTTGATTGCCTGCTTCCTGCCCGTCTTTCTGGTTATAAAATTGGATATATTCAGGCAGTATCGTACGTGGAAATTGATTCCTATCGTACTCATGGGAATCATCCTCCTCGTTTCTCCGTTTATGGGGCTGCTTTGAAGGAGCGATTTAGATGGATGTCTATGCGGAATATGAAAAAAAACGCTGTACAGCCCAAGCGGCCGTACAGCTCGTAAAAGACGGGGACTGGGTCGATTACAGCCAGTGTACGTCGTACCCGACGGCCCTCGATAAGGCGCTGGCAGAACGGCGGGATGACCTGCATGATATAAAGGTACGCAACGCCATTACCTGTCATCCCGTGGCGGTACTGGAAAAGGATCCGGAAAACAAGACCTTTACGTACAACCTGCTCCATTGCTCGGCACAGGACCGTACCTACATAGATGCCGGCCGGGCTTACCATGAGCCCATGCTGTTTCGCCAGTGCGGCTCGTATTATACGCGCGGTTATGCACCTGTACAGGTAGCTATGATTACCGTCGCGCCCATGGACAGGCAGGGCAATTTTTCCTTCGGCCTGACCAATTGCTGCCAGCCGGAGCTCCTTTCCGTAGCAGAACACATTATTCTCGAGGTCAATCCGGCCATGCCCGTCGTATATGGCCTGGAGGAAGATCATATACATATTTCGGAAGTCGACTGTATCGTAGAAAGCCGGGAACCGCTCAATACATCGCCGAGCCGGGCACCGGGCGACCTGGACCGGCAAATTGCGGCGCAGATCTTCCCCTATTTGCACGACGGCATGACGCTTCAGCTGGGGATTGGCGGCATGCCCAATGCGTTAGGCGAATTGATCGCTGCGTCCGATCTCAAAGACCTGGGCATGCATACAGAGCTCATGAGCGATGGGTATCTGGCCCTGTACAAAGCCGGCAAGATTACGAACCGTAAGAAAAAGCTCCTGCGCGGTAAGGGGATCTTCTCCATTTGCCTGGGCTCTACGGAATTGTATCAGTTCCTGGACCACAGCCAGGAAGTTCTTTCGGCACCTATGCGCTACGTCAACAGCGTAGAAACAATCCGCCAGCTGGACGACTTTATTTCCATTAACGGCTGCATTGCTGTAGACCTCTATGGCCAGGTTAGCTCAGAATCGGCTGGTACGCGCCAGATCAGCGGCACCGGCGGCCAGCTGGACTTCGTTACCGGCGCCTACGCCGCCCCGCATGGAAAGGCCTTTTTGGCACTGCCCAGCAGCCGTGTCGACAAAAAAGGTGTGCGCCATTCCAACATCCTGCCGCTGTTTACGCAGGGCGATATTATTACGACGCCGCGGACGCAGGCTCCGGATATCGTCACCGAGTATGGCGTCGCCTGCCTGCCGGGACGCACGACGTGGCAGCGGGCCGAGTCACTGATCGCCATTGCGCACCCCGATTTCCGGGAAGACCTGATTCAGGCCGCAGAAAAGCAGCATATCTGGCGGCGCAGCAACAAGTGCTAGTCCGGACAAAAAACACCAAGCCCTTGGGAAAGGGACTTGGTGTTTTTGTCATGTCTTCAAATAAAGGCCACAGGTTCCTGATTGTTCATGGAATACCCGTCAGCGTGGGGATCATCTAATTCAGAAAGGGTCATGTCTTCCTGGGGCTGCAGCTGTTTTACAATGCCGCAGGGATTGCGTAAGGACAAACCCTTGCTGTGACCGGACAGGATCCAGAGAACCTTATAGCCGCCAGGCGTCACGCTCAGCGTTTCTTCGCCCTGGCCATCGGTAAAGTAAATGAGCAGGTCTGTCTTGTGCGCATTGGCATAGGCAAAGACCGGGCTGAAGGCCGTGCCGCCCCGGTACGGATGGCGTTTTTGCAGATCTCTGAGCGAACGGACGGGATAGGCTTTTTTGATCTGATCGTCACATTCGAGTACGGTGATTTTCACCTGCATGGAACGGACAATCTGCAATACCTCCTGCATGGCCTGATGGAACTCGGCATCGCTGATACTGCCGCTGACATCGAGGGCGACGATGATGCGGGCCTTGTAATGATGGAGCTCGCCACGCAGATCCAGGCGGTATGGCTGACGCCGGTTTAACCGGGCCGTCGTACGGCGGGTACCGCAAAATAAAGTGCCTGCCAGGCGGCTTAAATAGGTCTGCCAGGGCAGGGCCTTGTTCAGGCTTTTAAAGGCTGCAATGGCCCCGGCCAGGTGAGGCGAAAGAGGCCCTTGGCTGGCCGTATCCAAATACTTTTCTGTAAATTTCACTAAGACCTGCGGGTCCTGTGTATCCAGCTGTTCCCATAGATCATGGGCGTGGCGGATATCAAAGCGCGGCTCTTTATCTGCCGTTTCCGTAATGTGATCGGTCGTAGTCGTCTTGCTCCGTTCTTTCCAGTCAATGCCGCGCTGTATCTTTTCGGCATAGTCTTCCAGCGTATCATAGGGGATGAGAAAGAGGCCGTACTGGTTATTGATCCTGTCGATGGTTTCGCCATCCTCCGGTACGGGGTCCAGGTACGTATTGACAATGGCATCCATGGCCAGGTTCAGGGCCAGCTTGCTATAGTGCTGCCGCAAATCGCGGGAACGCAAGAGGTGCTGAAATACGATGTGCAGGATTTCGTGTTTGATGGAGCTGATCATTTGCTGCGGCGTTTGTTCCAGAAAAAGGAGGGGGTGAAAGTACAATACATATTGTGTGTGTTCAAAGGTAACGGCCGTAGGCGCCCGCAGGTTCCAGTCTGTTTTCTTGCCCATTTGGAAGAAAAAGTAACCGTAAAAGTTTTCTTCATCCTCCATGAGGGACAGGCTGAGCTTGCTGATAAAGGCGTAGAAAAGCTGGCTTAGCTCTTCCGGCATGGCTGCCGGGGCCTTGTCAGGCGCAGCTGTATATAGGTTTTCGTTGGCCCAGATCTGTATGGCGTCGATCAGGCGTTGGCGCATATCCATAAGCTCTGTATTCAACTTATATCACTTCTTTCGTATCTTTAAAACGCAATCGTTCGTCAACGGCTATCCGCTTCGCCCGCTTGCTGCCGTACTGATATACCAAATGCAGCTTATCAACAGGTGTCCAATGATAGATTTGATTTAAACTGCGGCAATTCATGAAATTACGGATATACTTTTCCGGCACATCCTCTTGGGCGACTATGTGCTGCAGCAGCTGCAGGATATCCTTTTCCGGTATGTACTGCTCCTTCTTCAGAACCGTACAGACGAGAATATTCAAGGAGATAAAATGCAAAATCCTGGCGGCTGACAGGTTGTGGACAAAGCGCAGGGTCCGCGCATCCGTAAGAATGGCCAGATCCTCTGCTTCCGGTGCGGCAGGGTCCAAATAGCGGAGTGCTTCAGGGCTTTGCCGGATCGCCGTCAATTGTACCTGTGTCGTCGGTTCTTTAATATACTGCAGGGCTTCCCAGCTTTTTTGGACTGCCAGCAATTGTAACTCCTCACTGGGCCGGACGGCGTAACGGATCGCCCAGGGCGATTGTTCCAGCGCCAGGCGCACCAGCGCCGCAGAGGGCTGTTTAATATAGCTCAAGTTATACCAGTTGGCCGCAATGGCCTGCCGGCAAAGGGCTTCAGGCGGATTTTTTATATATCGGATGGCTTCCGGTGCCTGGGCGACGGCCGCTTCCTGCACGTCCCGATCAGGCTCAGACAGATATTGGATCAGCAGGCCGTTGGCCCGGACCGCTGCGAGCTGCAAATCCTGCGACGGGTGATCGATATAGCGGATCATGTATGGATTATTCGCAAGCCGTTCCACTGTAATAGGTTCGTTCATAGCAACCTCGTTAAATGAAATATATTTTCAGGTACTACCATTGTACGTTCATTTTACGTGAATTTCAATGTATGGACTGACGTTTTTTTGTGTTCGTAGTATACTGGAAGAAGTAAATTGAGACGGCACATACCGGTTTGTTTTGCGTGTCCTGTATGGCCGTCAGAGGGGTGTAAACCATGCTTATTTTAGGAACACTGTTTATTATGGGCTGTTTGCTGGGCCTGACCGGCGCCGGCGGGGCTGGCATTGTCATTGCTATTTTGACGGCTGCCTTTGGTGTGCCGATCCATCTGGCCTTGGGAACGAGCCTGGGTGCTATGGCGTTTACGACGCTTTCCGGCGCTGTAAGTCACTTTCGTGAAGGCAATGTACGCGTCAGGACCGGTGTAGCTGTCGGCGCCTTCGGTGCCATCGGGTCCTTCTTAGGTGCCCATGTAGCGGCTTTGATTCCATCGTCTAACCTGCACTGGCTGACTGGCGGCATGCTCCTACTGTCGATGATACTCATGTACTTGCGCCTGTATCATCCCAATTCAGGTCCCTTTGCCCACGCGACAAAGGAAGAATTACAAGGGGGCTCCCGCTTCTGGCTCACTGCCGTCGGTGCCGGCTTGGTCGTGGGCTTTCTCTCCGGTACCTTTGGCATTGGCGCAACGCCTTTTATCCAGCTCTCCTTGCTCATCCTCTTCGATCTGCCCCTGGTCACGGCTGTTGGGACGACGATGCTGATCATCATGCCCATTGCTGTCTTTGGCGGCCTTGGCTATTTGCTCAGTGGCAATTTGGACTTTACCCTGTTTTTTCAAGTCGTAGCCGGTCTCATGACCGGTGCCTACGTAGGGGCAAAGTTTACGAACCGGATTCCCCGCAGTGTACTGAAGATCTGTATGACGAGTATTCCCGGTATTGGGGCCCTTATCCTGTTTCTCGAATGATAACCTGCTGAAAGGAGCAAGATCATGGTAAAAGTCGCACTGAAACTGGAACAGCGTACGAAACTTTCACAAATTCAGCGGCTGACGATTAAAATGCTGACGCTCCGGTCGCAAGAGCTGACGGATTTCCTCCATGAGCAGGTGGCGGAAAACCCCTTGCTGGATATCCGTTACGGCGATGTAAAGTCCCAGGCCGATGCAGGTAAGGAAAAGCCCTTAGATGCTGTCCGCAGCCGGGCCGATTCACTGGAAGAGAGTCTCCTGAAGCAGCTCCGCCTGCAGACCTTGCCCCGGCCGGTCTTGCTGGCCGCAGGGCTCGTCGTCCGTTCTCTCGATGAAAAAGGCTTTTGTACAGGCAATCTGGCTGAATTAGGGCAGGAATACGCCTTGGACGGGGCCACGATGGACAAGGGCCTGGCCGTCGTGCAGAGCCTGGATCCGCCCGGTATCGGCGCCCGTGATATCCGTGAATGCTTGTTGCTGCAGACGCGCCGCCACGGTCAGGCCCCGGCCGGAACAGAACGCTTGCTGAGCCAATATTATGAAGATTTCCTGCAGGGGAAATGGCAGAAGCTGCAGCACGAAATGGACCTTTCAGAGAAGGACTTCAAGGCCATCCGCGATTTTTTAAAGACCCTCGCCTTGCAGCCTGCCACTACGGTCGATGCGGAAACGGAGTTTATCCGTCCGGACGTAGAAATATACGAAGAGGAACCGGGAAAATTGGCTGTACGTTCCTTGGAAGAATTACCGGACGTCTTTTTTCGGGACGATTTATATAAGGAATACGAAGCCCAAGGCGACAAAAAAACGCGCACGTATATTCACCGGGCCCGCCGGGCCTTTCTGAGCCTGCAATCGGCCTTGGCCTACCGCTGGCAGTCCATTTTTCTGGTGCTTCAATGTGTGGCCCAGTATCAGTCCCAGCACTTTCTGCAGGGACTGCCCTTGCGGCCCTTGCGGCAAAAGGATGCGGCCTACATGACCGGCCTCAGCACGGCTACGGTAAGCCGCGTTTGTCATGGACGATATGTCCTCTTTTCCGGCCACGTGTACCGTCTGCAAGATTTCTTTGCCCAGGCCTACGCTTGTCAGAATGAATATGAAGACGGCGAAATCTCTGATCAGGCTATTAAGGAAAAAATACGGGACCATATTGCGGCGGAAGCGCCGGACCATCCCTGGTCCGATCAGGAACTGGCAGACTGGCTGGCGGCACAGCAGATTCATATTGCCCGGCGTACCGTAGCCAAATTCCGTCTGCAGCTGCAGATTCCCAATAGCACGATCCGGCGCCGCTTAAAAGAATAACACAAAAATCGCCCGGACTGGCACGCAGCCTGGGCGATTTTTTATATTTAGCCTTCTTCTTTTAGCAAATCCTTGGCCAGCTGGATATAGATCCGGCTGAGCGGTGCGTCGGGATTATCTTCGACGACGGTCATGCCCAGCTCTTCGCAGCGCTGAATTTCCTTGCTGCGGGGAATATCAGCAATGACAGGGAGACCGCGTTTAGCAGCAAACTCATCTACCTTTTCCCGTTCGTCTTCAATGTTGCGGCGGTTGAGGATGAGCCCCTTGACCTGGGCGTAGCCCCGGTCCTGGAAATTTTCTACAGCCCGGCTGATGTTGTTGGCCGCGTAGAGGGACATCTTTTCGCCGGACGTGACGATGAAGACTTCATTGGCGTAGCCTTCCCGGATAGGCGCCGCAAAGCCGCCGCAGACGACGTCACCTAAGACGTCGTAAATGACGACGTCCGGATTGATGCGGTCGAAGACCTCCAGGTCTTCCAGAAGGTCGAAGGTGGCGATGATGCCGCGGCCGGCACAGCCAAGGCCCGGTGTAGGCCCGCCTGTTTCGATGCAGAAGACACCGCCGAAGCCTTCGCGGCCGACGTGTTCGAAATCCGGTTCGTCATCGAATTCGCGGTAATAGTCCATGACCGGCATGACCGGTTCACCGTGCAGCAGGTTGAGGGTGGAGTCGGCCTTAGGGTCGCAGCCGATCTGGATCACTTTTTTGCCCATTAGGGCCAGGGCTGCGGAAATATTGGCTGATGTCGTCGATTTGCCAATCCCGCCTTTGCCATATATTGCAATTTTTCTCATAGTATCCTCCTTAAAATCCTTTTTCGTCCAGCCATTTCCGCGCGTCAGGGCCGACGAAGAGGGGCAGGTCGTCCCGGTAATGACGGCCCGAATAGGCTTCGTGCGGGAAGGAAAGGAATTTCTTTTCTTCGCCGGGCAGGAGCCGGGCATAAATGGGGTCGGCAATGATGCGGCGTGCTTTGCGGCATTCACGGCGAATGGCGTCTTCTGAGCAGGCCGTTTCTATTTGCGTGGTTAATGGCTCCGGCGCGTCGGCTAAGGGGCACAGGAGGCGCACGTCGTGAAGCCCATATTCGTCAGCCAGGAACTGGCGCATAGACAGGAGCTGTAAGGGCTCCCCGTTAATGAGGAGCACGTCGCACGGCGTGTCGTCGTAGACCTGTTCTACCTTCCAGGCGTCCAGTTTGGTCAGGGCCCGGTTGAGACGCGCCGGTTTCTCCCTGCCTGTAAGGCCTGTCAGATACGACGTGTTGCCGTCACGCAGGGCCTGGAGCCAGTCGGCTGTGCCCTTTTTGCCCATGGGCAGGCCGCAGACATAGGGAATGCCGTAGGCTTCCTGCATATATTGGGCCAGGTAAAAGCCCGTGGCGGAGACGACGGCGTTCACGTCTGCATTAGCTGCCTGGGCCAGTCCTTCCGGCGATTCACCCATAGCCCAGGAGCTCTGCAGGATGAAGCCGTTTTCCGTAATCAAGTTCTTTAAGGTCGTAGCGTTGCCGACGACGGAAAAATCGAGGGGCGTCAGCCCCAGGAGATTAACCCGCCGGGCCGGCTGTTGCGGTTCCTTTTGAGGTGCCTGAAGGAATTCTTTACCATACGTTAAAAAGGCTGCGCCCGCGCCGGGGAGATAGCTGTGGATGCCGTCTGTGCGGAAGCCGAAGGCGGGAATACCTGTACGGCGCGAGGCCATTTGTGCGATAGCCTTGTAGTCCGTGCCGATGGCGTTAGGCATGGGACTGCCGCCGATGGCGATGAACGTCGGTTTGCCGGCGTCGACGACTTCGGCAATGTTATCGATGAGGCGCTGGTCGTTGCCGTAGATCGTATCGGCTTCGTTGAGGCCGGAAATGTAGACCATGGCCGGCAAGTCATACCAGCGCGGTTCATCGTGTGTATTATATGTAGAGTTGCAGCCCGACGCGTCGTGCATGATGATCAGGCCGCCCAGCTCATAAAGGGCTGAGGCGATGCCGAAGACATCGACGGCATACGTCGAGAGGACCTGTTGTGCTTGTTTCAACCGTGACACCCCCAAGCTTTGATTTGGACAATGCGGCGCATATCCTTTTCTTCTTTATATGCTTCCGACGTGAGAGCGATGAGCTTCAAGAGGCCTGTATAGCCGTAGAGACCGCTGTTTTCGACGATGTTGACGAAGTAGTTGGAGTCCGTAAAGTACGCGGCCATCTGGCCGATACCGAGGACCTTGCCGTAGCGGCGCGTATCGTCCCGCGGCAGGAGGCTGCGCTTGAAGTGCATCGTCGAGCGCAGCTGCAGCTCCGGATAGTGCTCTTGGAGAAAATAGAAATCGTCCTTATCGTCAGCAAGAACCGTATCCAAATAGACGGCGTAGACGTTGAAGCCGTGCGTAAGAAGCAGCCGCGCCAGATTCAAGGGCCGCGGCGTCGCCGTGTAGTCGATGGCAATGTGCGTGTTACCGACTTCGTCGTGCAGCCGTTCTAGGGCTGCTTCGCAGCGCGCTTCATAGGCGTCCGTGTCAGGCATGGATAGCTGTAGGCAGTCTGCCGCTTCTTGCAGGTGGGTACGGATTTCGTCGTAGCAAAAGGCGTAAGGGATATATAAGGGCGTTTGCTCCAGCCGCTTTTCCATATCAAGAGCAGCCGGCCGGGCATTTTCGTGAAAATAAATGTTGGCGACTGATTCACCCATGGCTTTGTACTCGTCGTACGTCGGGCAGGCGGCAAAGTCGTGAATCGTATAGCCTGCAGCCTGCAGCATGGCGACGAGCTCACACTCCGGATCGACAGGGAAATAGTTGACGATGAAGTTGATGGCCTTCTTGCGGGGCAGCTTTTGTACGGCCCGCGTCAATTGGCGCCGGCCTAAGACGTCCGGTGAAAAACGGTGCTGCAGGGTAGGAATCATGTAGCCATCGATGAAGTCGATGTCCGGGTATTTCTTGCGCAGTGTGCCGTAGACCAGCTTCAGGTCAATATGCAGGAAATGCTGCATGCAACTCGTAAAGCCTTCGACGCAGCGTGGCCGTTCGGGCAGGTGATCGATGATGTCACTGATGCCGTCGATCATCATTTCTTCCAGGTTCCCCTTGAGAATGTTTTCGTTCGTCAGGGTCACCATGGAGAAACGGCCGGCACCGTCGGGCACCTCGTCTGCCGAGAGGACGACGCCGTGGAGGCAGCAGGCACAGCACACGTAGATTTCGTGGCACTCCGGAATAAGCATAGGCGAATGGGCGATGGTCCAGTGTCCCCGGGCCGGGGAGCTGTACTGGAGCCCGATGTGGAAGGGCTCCGGGAAGGACGCATGACCAATGTCTGTTTCCGCGCCCGCAGGACTGACCTTAGGGATGAGGACACGCGGTCTGATTTCGTTTTCGTAAATCATGAGATATCCTTTCTTTTGACAGACAAAATAAAAACAACAATTCTATCATAAAGTATATATGCCTGGTATAGTATTGGCAAGTGTACAGTGCTGCAGCCGGGCAGACAAAATCTCCTGTCACGCTGTGGCGACAGGAGATTGGCTGAAGGTTTACCTGTTATACACTTTCAAAAAATGCTTTATAGGCCAGGTAGCCGCTATAGGCATCGGCCTTGGCAACGATTTCCAGTGGGGCATGCATGCTGTGCATGGCGACGCCGCAGTCGACGACGTCACAGCCCCAGTCGGCCATGATATAGGCGATCGTACCGCCGCCGCCCTGATCGACCTTGCCGAGCTCACCTGTCTGCCAGGGTACATTGGCAGCGTTGAAGATTTGCCGTACTTTGGATAAAAATTCAGCGTTTGCATCGTTGCTGCCCGATTTGCCGCGGGCACCTGTATATTTGCACAGGCAAATGCCGTAGCCTAATTTGGCGGCATTGTTTTCTTCGTACGCATCAGCAAAGACGGGATCATAGGCTGCGCACACGTCAGCCGAAAGGACTTCACTATGGCGCAGGGCCCGGCGCAGCCAGATTTCTTCTGTGTGGCCTTGGAGTGCCAGGAGTTCAGCCGTGAAATCGAGGAAGTACGACGAGTTGACGCCAGTATTGCCGACAGAGCCGATTTCTTCCTTATCGGCAAAGAGGGCCATTTGCGTCTTGACACCTGGTTTGGCCGTCAAGATGGCAGCCAGGTTGCCGTATGAGCAAACGCGATCATCATGACCGTGGCTCATAATCATAGAACGATCGAGGCCGACGTCGCGGCTCTTAACGGCAGGAATAATTTCCAGTTCCGCACTGGCAAAGTCTTCTTCTTCAATGTTATATTTTTCTTTCAAAAGCTGCAGGATAGCCGGTTTCGTTTTTTCTTCTTCACTGTTCGTACCGACTAAGGGCATGAGCATTTCCCCTTCAATGGCTTCGCTCAGCTTCTTTTCGGCCTGTTTGCGGCCCAAATGCGGCAGGAGGTCGTTGATGAAGAGGACCGGATCGTCTGCGTCTTCGCCAATGGAAATGTCTACGCGCCGGCCGTCAGCCGTGTAGACGACGCCGATGAGGCTCAGGGGCAGGCAGACCCACTGGTATTTCAGGAGACCGCCGTAATAATGCGTTTTTAAGTAGACGATGCCATCCTTTTCGACGACAGGCATAGCCTTTACGTCCAGGCGCGGGCAATCGATGTGGGAGCCGACAATCTTCATGCCCGTTTCGATAGGATCCGTACCGATAACGGCGAGAATGACCGACTTGCCTTTTTGATTCCAATATACCTTATCGCCGGCTTTGAGGCCCGTATAGTTTTCCAGTGGCCGGAACCCCTGGGCTTCTGCCTGGCTGATGATTTCTGCAGCAGCCAGCCGTTCTGTCCGGGCTGTATCCAGGAATTGGCGGTATTTTTTGCTGTATGCTTCCATTTCTAACCGTTCTTCTTCAGAAAAACGGGACCAAACACTGTTTTCTCTGTCAAATGCTTTCATTTATATTCCTCCTTATGGTATAATTAGTCGATTAAGACCGGGCGCTTACACATGGCCCTGACGCCGCTGCAACAGGCGGCTTTACTAATATTATAATGATATAGGAAGCAAAATAAAAGGGGGAAACAGGCCATGGCCGTAGAAGATAGATTGAAAACACTGGTTGAACAATATACACCGCATATTTGTGAGCTGCGCAGAACCTTTCACAGACAGCCTGAATTATCATACGAGGAACAGGAAACCGCCCGGGTCATCGCCGCGGAATTCCGTTCCCTCGGCCTGGAAGTACACGAAGGGGTAGGCGGCATTCCCTCGGTCATTGGCATCTTACACGGTGCGCAGGGCGCCGGCCCAGCTGTCGCCTTGCGGGCGGATATGGATGCCCTGCAGATTACGGAAGCTACAGACCTTCCCTTTGCTTCTGAGCGCCCCGGGATCATGCATGCCTGCGGCCACGACGGCCATATGGCCATTCTCCTCGGCGCTGCAAGGGTCCTGGCGTCCTTGCGGCAGGAATTGGCAGGTACGGTTATCTTTATCGGCCAGCCGGCAGAAGAAAAATCACCGCACGGCGGGGCACGGGCAATTGTCGCTTCGGGCATTTTAGAAGGCGTCAAGGCCGTCTATGGCCTGCACGTCTGGCCTACCCTGCCGGTGGGCCAGGTAGGCGTTCTCAACGGGCCCGTCATGGCCGCCTCGGATCACGTAACGGTCACCCTGCACGGCCAGTCCAGCCACGCTGCGATGCCCCACCGCGGTGTCGATGCCATCGTCGCTGCTGGCCAGTTCATCATGGCGGCGCAGACCCTCATTAGCCGCCAGATTAACCCGCTCTATCCGGCCGTCCTGACCTTTGGCCGCATCGCCGGCGGCAGCCGCTATAATATCGTCGCTGATGAAGTTACGCTCGAAGGCACGTGCCGTACGTATCACGCAGAAGCCCAGGATCTCATGGAAACGAAATTAGAAGGCCTCCTGCAAGGCCTCGATGTCATGTATGGAACGCAGAGCAGGCTCCAGTACGAACGGGGTTACGGTGCCGTCTTCAATCAGCCTGACCAGGCGGACCTCGTCCGCCGTGTCGTGACCGACCGCTTTGGTGCCGGAGCCCTGGCAGCTGTCAGGGCTCCGGCCATGACAGCCGAAGACTTCTCGGGCTACCTCAAGGCCTATCCCGGCGCCTTCATCTGGCTGGGGGCGACGGCACCGGGTAAGCCCGTTTGGCCCCTTCACAACGCGCATTTTGCTGTAGATGAAGCGTGCCTGCCTTTGGGTACTGAAATGATGGCCGCCTTAGCCTTGGCAGCGCTGCGGGAATAACACTGCGTTTTTTGAAAAAAGGCATAGACAGGTTAGAAAAAAATCATAAATAAAAAAGGAAATCGCCTCTTTAGCACGAATACATATTAATAACGTGATTTTTAGGAGGCGATTTATATTATGAAAGAATATGCTAGTGATATGATACGGAACGTAGCTGTACTTTCTCATGATGGAGCCGGTAAGACGGCCGTTGTTGAATCCCTGCTTCTGGCCTGCGGCGCTGTCCCTGCTGTAGGTACAGGTAAGGATAATAAACATATCATGGATTTTGAGCCGGAAGAAATCAAACGGAATGTCACCATCCAGCTGGGCATTGCGCCGTGCGAATGGCAGGGCTATAAGCTGAATTTCCTCGATACACCGGGGTATGGTGAATTTTGTGGTGAAGTACGGGCTGCCCTGCGGGCTGCTGACGGCATCCTCATGGTCGTATCGGCCGATGCAGGCGTAGAAATGGACACGGAACGGGCCTGGGAATACGGCGTAGAATTGCAGCTGCCGCGGATGATTTATATCAATAAGATGGATACGGAAAATGCGGACTTCTTTGGCTGCCTGGAAAAAATGCGCGCCGTTTTCGGCAAATCGATCATGCCCTTGCAGATTCCTATTGGCGAAGGCAAAGACTTCCGCGGCATCATCGACGTGTGCAAGATGATCGCCTGGGAATGGAGCGATGGCAAAGTCAATGAAATCAAAGTGCCGACAGAATACGTACCGAAGGCACGGGAAGTCCGGGAAATGTGCATGGAAGCTGCCGCCGAAGGGGACGACGAACTGCTGGAAAAATACTTAAACGGCGATGAACTGACAGTGGAAGAACTGCGTCAGGGTCTGCGCCAGGGTATGCTGACAGGCCGCGTGTGCCCGGTTATGTGCGGCAGTGCTACCAACCATATCGGCACGACAGAACTCCTGGGCCGTCTCATCCGCTACATGCCGGATGCATCGCAAAAAGTCATGATGGGCACCGATAAGAAAACAGGCGACCCGGTCATGGTATATCCGAATAAGCCCTTTACAGGCTTTGTATTCAAGACACTCATCGATCCCTTTGCCGGCAAGCTGAGCTATGTCCGCATCTTCTCGGGCGAACTCAAAGAAGGGGACAAGCTCTACAACGTAACCCAGGATGCCGATGAAAAAATGGGCAAATTCTTTACCCTCGTCGGCAAAGAACAGATTCCTATCAAAGAAGCCATTGCCGGTGATATCATCGTCATTCCGAAACTGGCTCACGCTAAGACAGGCGATACCTTCGGTACGCCGGAATTCCCTGTTGAATACGATCCTATCCGCTTCCCGAATCCGCTCCACACGGTAGCGATGGTACCGGAAAAGAAAGGCGAAGACGATAAGCTCATGACGGCGCTTCTGCGTATTAGCGAAGAAGATCCGACGTGCCAGGTCGAAAAGAATGCCGAAGGCAAGCAGCTCCTCGTACGTTGCATGGGTGACGTCCATCTCGATCACATCATGAATAAGATGGAACGCAAATACGGCGTCAAAGGCGTACTGGAACCGGTATACATCCCGTATCGTGAAACCATTAACGGCGTTACGGAAGTGGAAGGCAAGCATAAAAAACAAAGTGGCGGCCACGGTCAGTACGGTCACGTCAAACTGAAGATTGAACCGCTTACAACCGGTGAAGATTTTGAATTTGTCGATGCCATTTTTGGCGGCGCCGTACCGCGCCAGTATATTCCGGCCGTCGAAAAGGGTGTAAAGGAAACGCTGGAAAAAGGCCCCATTGCCGGCTACCCCATGATCCGTGTGAAAGTGACGCTGGAAGACGGCTCATATCACCCGGTAGATTCGTCAGAAATGGCCTTCAAAGTAGCTGCGGCATTGGCTTTGAAGAAAGGTGTACCAGAAGCAAAACCGGCTATTCTCGAACCGGTATATAACGTCGATGTCATCGTACCGGAAGAATACATGGGCGATGTCATGGGCGATTTCAGTGGCCGTCGCGGCCGTATCCTCGGTATGGAACACCATCCGAGCCATAAGAACCTGATCGTTGTCAAAGCGCAGGTTCCTTTGTCGGAAATGAACGGATATGTGACGGTGCTGCGCTCTATGACCCAGGGCAAAGGAACGTTCAATATGAGCTTCTTTAACTACGAAGAAGTACCAAAGAAGACAATGGACGAAATCATTGCCGCTGCTCAGGCAGGTAAGGAAGAATAAATCCCTCCTATGGATTCCCGCCGCACCTCGTGTGTGACGGGAATTCTTTATGTGATATCAGGGATATGTATAGTATGTAGACGTATGCAGACGCAAAGAAAGGAGTTTTTTCCATGGACCTTAAACAAATGTATGCGGACAAAACAAAGACAGCCGAACAGATCGCTGCCTCTATCGAATCAGGCTGGTCCTGCAGCTCGGACATTTCCGGCGCCATCCCAACGGTGCTGGCAGATGCATTGGGGAAACGGGCCGCAGCCGGCGAAGTGAAGGATTTGGTCTACCATTCCCTCTTGGATATTACCCCCTTGGGCACGCTGGCGCCGGAAGCCTTCCCGCAGCTCACGCCGGTCAGCTGGTTTTCCGGTGGCGGCCTGCGTAAAGCCGTTAGCGAAGGCCGCTGCGATATCATGCCCTGCTACTACCGGGATGCACCGGGCCTTTTCGAACGGTACATCGAAATAGACGCCTTTTTTGCCCAAGTGTCGCCCATGGACAAGCACGGCTATTTCAGCACCTGTCTGGACGGCTCGTGCAGTGAAGCCATGATACGGAAAGCAAAACATATTTATTTGGAAGTCAACGATCAGGCGCCGCGTGTCGTCACGGCCCCGCAGATTCATATTTCCCAGGTCGATGCCCTGTGTGAAACGTCCCACCCCCTGCCCATCATGCCGCCTGCCAAAATCGACACGATCAGCCAGACCATTGGCGGCTATATTGCCGAAGAAGTACCCAATGGTGCGACCTTGCAGCTGGGGATTGGCGCCGTGCCGGAAGCGGTAGGCCTGGCCCTCAAAGATAAACGTGATTTAGGCATCCACACGGAGCTCTTTACGGACAGTATGGTAGAGCTTATCGAATGTGGCGCCGTGACGAATATGCAAAAACCCCTCCACCGGGGCAAAACCGTAGCGACACTGACCTTCGGCTCCCAGAGGATCTATGATTTTATCGATGATAACCCTATGTTCCTCATGCTGCCCGTCAACTACGTCAACGATCCGGCTATCATCGCCCAGCATCCTAACTTCATTTCCGTCAACGCCGCCATCGAAGTCGATTTCTTTGGCCAGGTCTGCTCGGAATCGGCCGGAACCCGTCATATTTCCGGTACGGGCGGCCAGGCAGATTATGTACGCGGCGCTATTTCCTCCAAAGGCGGCAAGAGCTTCATTGCTTTCCCGTCGACGGCCAAGAATGATACGATCAGCAAAATCGTGCCGACCCTGGCACCGGGCGCTATCGTTACGACGAGCAAGAACGACGTCGACTACATCGTAACGGAATACGGCGTAGCCAAACTGCGCGGCAAGACCGTGTCCCAGCGGGCGAAGGAACTGATCCGCATTGCCCATCCTAAATTCCGGGAAGAACTGACGTTTCAAGCCAAAAAGGAAAACCTGCTGATCTGATTTTTCTTGCAAAAAAAGCATGAAACACATTCTTACTTTACATTCAGAACCTTGCGTAAAACGTTTGAACAACGTATACTATAGGTATAATCTGTGAAAAACAGAACACATGTAGTGAAGCGATAGAAAGGTATGGTGAACGACGTGTCTGAATGGACAGAAATGTATCAGCAAAAACTGACAACGCCAGAAGAAGCGGTAAAACTAGTAAAAGACGGGGATTGGGTTGAATATGGCATGACCACTTCGCAGCCCGTGCTGTTAGATGCAGCCTTGGCAGCCCGTAAAGATGAATTAAAGGATATTAAAGTACGGGAAACCATGTCTCTTTTCCCGCGTAAGGTCGTAGAGTGTGATCCTATGCGTGATACCTTTACCGTGTCGAACTGGCACATGAGCGGCTATGACCGCAAGGCCTGTGCACAAGGGGCTATGAATTTCAGCCCTATGTGCTTCCGTAATCAGCCTTCTATCTACCGCGACCTGCTCGACGTAGATGTTGCCATGATTACTGTCGCCTCCATGGATGGACACGGCTATTTCAACTTCGGCCTATGCGCCGCTGCTACGGAAGCAATGGTACAAAAGGCCAAAAAAGTCATTGTAGAAGTCAATCCCAATATGCCCCGCTGTCTCGGCGGCTTGGGCGAAGCCATTCATATTTCGGACGTCGACGCCATCGTAGAAGCACCGGGTATTGCCATTCCGACGATTCCCTTTGTGGCCGGTGACGAAATTGACGCCATGATCGCCAAACCGATTGTCGAAGCCATTCCGGACGGAGCTACACTGCAACTGGGAATCGGCGGTCTGCCGAACAGTGTAGGCGCCATGATTGCCAAATCGGATCTGAAGGATCTGGGTTTCCATACGGAAATGCTCGTCGACGCCTTCTATCTCATGTATAAAGAAGGCCGCCTGACCAATAAAGCTAAACGGCTGAACCGCAATAAAGGTGTGTATTCCTTTGCTCTGGGCTCACAGGAACTGTACGACTGGATCGATGATAACCCCAGCCTGGCAGCCTTTCCTATTGATTACGTCAACGATCCGGCCGTTATCGGTCAGATGGACAATTTCATTTCGATTAACAGCTGTATCGAAGTGGATCTCTTTGGCCAGGTATCGGCAGAATCGAAGGGACCGCACCAAATCAGTGGTACCGGCGGCCAGCTGGACTTCACGGACGGGGCCTATCGTTCCCGCGGCGGCAAAGGGATCATTGCCATGCACTCGACCCACACGGATAAGAAGAGCGGCGTGACGACGTCCAATATCTGCCCGACACTGGCACAAGGCACGACCGTCACGGATCCGCGTTCCCAGACCTGCTGGATCGCCACGGAATACGGTATGGTCAACCTCATGGGCAAATCGACCTGGGAACGGGCAGAAGCCCTGATCAGCATTGCCCATCCGGATTTCCGCGATGAACTGATCAAAAAGGCGGAAGAAATGAAAATCTGGAGATACAGCAATAAGAAATAAGCACGCAGAACGATAGCCGGAGGGGGCAGACCAGATGCTGCCTCCTCTTTTCTTTTCGCCCTAAATGGCCCTGTAAGGCCTCTGTTTGCCTTGAGACGATAAAAACCTATTAAAAGGGACAAAAATTTGCTATAATATAGATAATGCGCTCGTGATCTGTGAGATAGACAGACAGGGACGTTGGTTTTATTTTTTTTATGAGGTGACATTGTGGACGAACAACAGGTTGATAAGATTTTACCGGTATGCCTGGAAGATGAAATGCAGACATCGTACATCGACTATGCGATGAGCGTTATCATTACCCGCGCCTTACCGGATGTGCGCGACGGCTTAAAGCCCGTACACCGCCGCATTTTGTACGCCATGCACGAAGCGGGCATGACGCCCAACAAGCCGTACAAGAAATCAGCACGTATCGTCGGTGAAGTACTTGGTAAATACCATCCTCATGGTGACAGCTCTGTATACGATGCAACAGTCCGTCTGGCCCAGGATTTTTCTACGCGCTATCCGCTCGTAGACGGCCACGGCAACTTTGGTTCCGTCGATGGCGACTCGGCTGCTGCTATGCGTTATACAGAAGTGCGTATGGCCAAGATTACCGGCGAAATGCTGGAAGATATCGACAAAGATACAGTGGATTTCATGCCCAACTACGACGGCTCCCTGCAGGAACCGACTGTATTGCCGGCAAAGATCCCGAACCTCCTGGTCAATGGCTCGGCCGGTATTGCCGTAGGTATGGCAACCAATATTCCGCCCCATAATTTGGGGGAAGTCATCGATGGCTGTGTACTGCTCATCGATAACCCGGATGCCAGCCTGGAAGAATTGATGACCAAAATCCAGGGACCTGATTTCCCAACGGGTGCCAAAATCATGGGCCGGGACGGTATCCTCAAAGCCTATTCGACAGGCCGGGGCAGCATCAAGATGCGTTCCTGTGCAGAAATTGAACCGATGAGCAAGGGCAAACACCGGATTGTCGTAACGGAAATCCCTTACCAGGTCAACAAAGCCCGAGTCATTGAAACGATTGCCGACCTTTCCCGCAATAAGGAAATCGACGGCATTACGGCCTTGCGTGATGAATCAGACCGTAAGGGCATGCGCATTGTCGTCGAACTGCGCGCCGATGCCAATCCGGACATCGTCCTGAACAAGCTCTATAAGCATACACAGCTTCAGGAAACCTTTGGCGTCATCATGCTGGCCCTCGTAGACGGTCATCCCCGCGTCCTGACGCTGAAACAGATTTTGCACTACTATCTGGCCCATCAGCAGGATGTCATTACGCGTCGCAGCAAATTCGAACTGGATAAGGCTTTGGCCAGAGCCCACATATTGGAAGGCCTGCTCATCGCCCTCGATCATATTGATGAAGTCATCCGGACGATCCGTGAATCGCAGACCGATGAAATTGCCAAGAATTCTCTCATGAGCCGCTTTGGTCTCAGTGAAAAGCAGTCTGTGGCCATCCTCGACATGCGTCTGCGCCGCTTGACCGGCTTGGAACGGGAAAAGATCGAAGCCGAATATAAGGAACTGGAAGAACGGATCGCTTATTTGCGCGACGTCCTGGCAGATACGCATAAAATCATGGAAATCGTAAAAACGGAATTGCTCGAAGCCAAGAGAAAATTCGCCGACAAGCGCCGTACGCAAATCGTAGCGGATACGTCTGACTTCGCTGTAGAAGACATGATTCCCGACGAACGCATGGTACTGACACTCACCCGCCGTGGTTATATCAAACGGATTAATGCCAATGTATACCATACGCAAAACAAAGGTGGCCGGGGCATTAAAGGCATGGGCACGAAGGACGAAGACGTAGTCAATCACTTGCTCTACACATCGTCCCTCAATACGGTCCTTTTCTTTACCAACCTGGGCCGTGTCTATCGTCTGAAGGCCTACGAAATTCCGGAAGCCAACAGCCGTAATTCGAAAGGCGTGGCAGCGATTAACCTCTTGCCCCTGGAAAGCGGGGAAAAGGTGAATGCCCTCATCGACCTCGATCAGGCAGATCCGTCTATGAATCTTTTCATGGCGACGGAACAGGGCCGCGTGAAGAAGACAGAATTGCAGGAATTTAAAAATGTCCGCCGTAACGGCCTCATTGCCATTTCCCTCGTAGAAGGTGACCACCTGGCCAAGGTGCGCCTGACGACAGGGGACCAGAATATCATTCTGGCCACTAAGCAGGGCATGGCCATCTGCTTTAACGAAGCCGATGTACGTCCTATGGGCCGCAATACACGCGGCGTCCGCGGCATCGATCTGGCTGCCGGTGATATGGTCATCGGTGCGGATATTCTCACGCCAGGGTGCCAGGTCCTGACAGTCAGCGAAGAAGGCTTTGGCAAACGCAATAACGTAGAAGCCTATAAGGTTCAGCTGCGGGGCGGTAAAGGCGTAAAGAACTTCAAGATTACACCGAAGACCGGTGACGTCGTAGGGGTAGAAGTAGTCCACGATAATCAGGAATTGATGCTCATTACAGGCAATGGCATCGTGATTCGTACGGATGTCGAAAGTATTGGCATCAAGAAGGGCAAGATTACATCTGGCGTCAAAATCCAGAAGCTGGAAGAAGACGACAAAGTAACGGCTCTCGATACGATTACCATTGACGGTGAAGATACAGAAGCAGAAGAGCAGCAAGACGATCTGTTCGGCAAACAATAAGACGCTCTAAAAAGGAAGGTCTCCTGGAGGCCTTCCTTTTTTATGCCACTGTACATATATATAAGGGATGTATAGGGCGTGTAAAGAAATGGCTTGACAGAGAAGCTAATCCGTAGTACTATGTAATAACCAGCTATTGCGGACGTGCAAATGAATGAATATAGTAATTTTGCTAATTCCTTTATGTGTGTCAGTGTGTTTGCTATTGTCTTTTTCTGTTTTAAAAGTTCTTCAAAAAAGTGCTTGACAGAGAAGAGAGCAAATGATATACTTCAATAGCTGTCAGGTGAGGGCAAACAAAAAGCCCTAAATGTAGTGCGCCGAGTGGACAAATGAGTTTAAAAAAACTTAAAAAACTGCTTGACAAGCCGCATGAATCCTGATAAGATATACAAGTCGCCGCAAGACGACAACGATGACCTTTGAAAACTGAACAATGTAAACATATGAAATGCCAGTGTGCGAGGTTCTATTTTATAGAACGTCAATCAAATGTAACACAAACAATAAGTAAGACAGAGCTAGATAGCTCTTCACATATCATGGAGAGTTTGA